>PWYU01000035.1 GCA_003567725.1 Syntrophomonadaceae bacterium
GATATCAATATCACTATCAGGTCGGCAGTAGTCCAGGGTCGAACCGAAAAGATATGCACCGGCGATTTCTGGATATTTTTCCAGAACCGGGACTAGCTTTTTTTTAATATCCTCCAGATCGCTTTTTACCATATTATTAGGCATGACCCCGGCTCCATCAGCATTTTTCTTTATTATAACATAGTGGAAATCTAATGATTTTTTGCGCCATTATAGCCTTCTGCAAAGATTTGCAAAAAGTTTGCCCCCATTGCTCTTGCAATTTAACATTTATCATAGTATCAAGGGGTCATTAACAGTTTTTATTTGGATTGTGCCTGAAACAATTAAGCAATCACTTGCAAAAGATAGATATTCCTGTCAGGATTGGGGCAGTTAGGGGGCATTATAATGGTCAAACACTTTAAAACTTCTATTTTAATAACTGCGTTCCCCATCTTCTTGTTTACCTTTTCCGGCTTTGCCCCGGCCGAATATGAAGTTACAATTGAGGTCGAGCCAGGAGAGGCCGGCGGTTTCTACGGCTTCCGGATCCAACCCTCGTGGCCAAAGTAGCTGTAATTGGTGGTGCCATCGCGGTGGACTTTGCGGCACATCATTAAATTCCATTGGTAAATCCCCGTAACCGCCGATTTCTTCAAATTTGAAGTCGGTTAAAAATTCACCCCCGGCAAAAACTCCCCAGAGTCCATCTTTTTTAAATAACGTGAAATCTTCTGCCACATGCCCGGCGGTGGGATCACCTGTTCCGGGAGGTCGCGACTTACTGTAATCGTCAAAGACCGGTTCTTCAATAACCTCTCCTTCGATCGATTTAATGCCTGCCTTTCCTTCTTCGGTGAAAATGAAATAATTGCCGATGGTCTCTTCAATCTTCCCTTCAAACAAAACTTCCCCGTCCGAATCCAGGTAACCGGTGCGGGAGTTTTCTTCGAAGCGAGCTGCAGCGTCATCAGGCGGGGTGCGACCGGGAGAAGTTACGATATTATCATACCTGGATTCCAGTAGAACTTCACCCTGGGTATTGATTAATCCCAAGCTGCCGTCTGTTTTAACCGGACAAACCCCCTCATAGAAACGGCCCTTTTCATTAAAAGCAACCCGCTTACGAGTGCCATCAATATCGAGAGGTAATATTAAGGGATCGGTTTCTCCTACCTGGTGCGGTATTACGCCTTGATGACCCCGGAATGAACCAAAAACCATGTCGGCACAATTAAGCTCACTGACCCGAACTACCTTCTCCCCTTCTGTATCGATCAAGCCATATTTACCATTTTCTCTAACCGGCAATACATATCCCTTGAGATCATCTTTTAGAACAAGCCCTTCTAAATCTTGGTCCAGTTCTCTTACTGCAGTCTCCAGTTCCATTACCTTGCTGATTAAACGGTAACATAAGGTTAGGTCAGAATAAAACCAGGAAATTAGCCTGCCAGGAAAATTTACTAAAAATTTATATGCAAACTATGGGGTCAGGTCTTGAGTTATTTTTTTACCGGGATCATGGCTGCTCATCAAGTAAAACGAAGCGATTGAGGCAAAGTATCTTAATACTACTGCGAAAGATTAAATTTTGAGCGGTGCCATGGGGACAAGTCAAGCGTCACTGCGATCAGTGAAGGTCTAAGGATAAAAAAGATGGAATCGTCCCTGTGGCTTAGTCCTAACCTCAATTATTTATTATAGAAACTGCTTTTAACAGCTTTACTGCTGATTGTCCCATCGCTGCGGTGTTCTTTTATGAAAGTGCCTTCATCAATTTCTTTAAAAGCTTGCTTGAGCTCTTGCTTAGTATTCATGACAATCGGCCCGCCCCATTCCACCGGTTCACGAAGGGGCTTCCCGGAAAACAGCAGCAGACGCGCTTCACCTTCGCTGCTGCCCTTTATTTGCAGTTGATCACCCCGGTCAAATAGAACCGCCTGCCTGCCGGGCAGCTCCCTGTTGCCCTCGGATGGTAAAAGCACAGCGCCGTAGATAATATAAATGAAAAGAGTGTCTTCCGGGTTAGTGTAAAATTCAAAGGAACCACCGGCTTTGATTGTTACATCAAGGTAAGTCGGCTGGACGGTTATCTCTTCCATGGGTCCTTTGGCTCCTTTGTATGCGCCCGCTATTATTCTCACTATGCTATCCCCGTCTTCAACAAGCGGCATTTCGGAGCTTCCAAAATCCCTGTATTTTGGAACGGTCATTTTGTCCTTTTCCGGCAGGTTAACCCACAGCTGTGTCCCCAGCATTCTCGGAGCGGGCTGCGGCATTTCCTGGTGGATAATACCGCTCCCGGCAGTCATCCACTGGCAATCCCCGTTTTTGATCGCACCTGAATTGCCCAGGCTGTCTCCATGGGTTAGTTCGCCCTCAAGCAGGTAAGTAACTGTTTCAATACCCCGGTGAGGGTGCCAGGGGAACCCCTTGATGTAATTTTCAGGATCATCGCTGTCAAAAGCATCCAGCATTAAAAAGGGATCAAAATCATAAACATCCGGCTTACCGATAACTCTAATCAGCTGAACACCGGCACCATCGACCTTCTTTTCCCCTTTGATTATTTTCTTAACTTTTCTCAGCACTGCTGTTGCCCTCCTTATGCGAATAGCATTTATAACTATATTGATACATTGTCTATCAATATTGTAGACAATATCAGGGCAAATGTCAAAGCAGGCAGAGCCCGGTCCAGGGCAAATAATGGCAGGGTCATTGGTCAGGCCTTGAATTATCATATCTTCCTACCCGAATGTGGGCTGCACCGCGAGCCACAATTCATATATTGTGAATATTAAGAATAAAAAAGGTATTCATGGTTCCGCTGTTGAATATAATCCCCAGCATCTAACATCTTGTACCTGTCAGCTGAGAATATAACAGGGGGATGACAAAATGGATATCGAGTTTCATTATTTCATGACCTACTTAGTCGCGGCCAGGGCCGGTTTTAACCCGGATCAAGCGCATATAATAGCCTATTCAAGCCAGTATATAGACGACAATGATCTAATATTTGAAATAAACCGGGACAGCCCTGAATATTACAGCAATTATGTGAGCCAAACCATTAACATTTTTAAGCCGAAAAAGGTGTTGCTCAGGATATATCCCATTTTTCACTTTATCCCCGGTGATACTTTTCATGAAAGCACGAGGCGCAAAGACGGAAAACTGCATTACCTTAACACTACCCCCGACAGTAATAATGGCAGGGCAGTTATTCGCGCTGCCCTGGAAAGTGGAGACCTGTACCGGATTGGGCTGGCCTGCCACAGTTATTCCGATTCCTGGTCTCACCAAAACTTTGTCGGTTACTTTGATGAATTCAATGTTTTAAAGGGCGTATTTTTATCATTGGGCCACGTAGCAGCGCTTGACAGGCCGGACAGAGCAGCTGTTTCCTGGAATGACCGCCGGCTTTTAAAATCGCAAGTCAGCAGGGATAATAAGCAAATCTATATGGAAGCTGCCGGGAGGATGTTTGAAGAACTGCGTAATCATATTTACCCCGGTATCCCGGATGAGGTTAATCAGGCAGACCGGGAACAGCTGGTTCAAGATTTAAGCTGGGCCATAGGCGAAAACGATCAATTCAACCGGCATAGTAAGACCCGCATAAACAGATATAAAAAGCTTTCCCGTAAAAAGAAATATGGCGGTATAGAAATAAAGGATTACGATCTGGAACAGTGGATGGACGAAGCAGTCAGGGAGAATATCCAGGGCTTTCGCATCAGGAGCAAAAAGGTGGTGGCCCGCTTTCTTAATGGCTTTTTTTCCCGGGCTATGCCGTACTTTAAAGATAAATACACCTGGAAAGATCCGGCCCATTACCACTTAACCGACTGGTACCGCTTCCAGGAGGCGGTAAAAACCCAGCAGGAAAAAACAACCGAAATATTGGATAAAGCTGTCTTTGGAAAGCTTGAGCTCGACCTGGTTAACTGGTAAAGGGAAGAATATCCTTACAGGCCGGGATACTAAAATTACAGCTTCTTCATTTACTATAATAAACCCACGTCAATATCGCTCTCCGGGCGGCAGTAATCAAGGGCCGATCCAAAGCTATAATGCCCCTGCAACTTGCGGGTGTTGCTCCAGGACAGGATTTAACCTGTCTGTAGCGGAAGGGTTTTTCCTCTTTACTGACAATATAGCGGATATGGCCAAAGAATTCACCCTTGCCGGGGAAGACCTGGTGAAGGCTGTAGCAGAAAACGAACAAACCTTCTCCCATTTCAGGGATATCAGCTGGGATGAGGAAGAAATACACCTGCACTTTACCGTGGACATTGCCGTGAACAACACAACAGAAGTAGTTGAGAGGAGTATTAACCCGAACGGGACCGATTTTAAAAAAGAATAGCCCCAGGTAAATTCATTTATAAAAAGTTTACTTAATAACCCTTGATCTTAATATACATTACTGTTACCATGCCCCAAAGTTGCGGTTATGGTTTTTACTTTAATTATTGATAAATCGTCAAAGATGATTATATTTTGATAGGGGGATATTAACAAAGATGTTCAACAAAAAAGTTGTTATGATTATTGCCGCCGTGCTGGTGGTAGGGTTTGCAATCGGTGCCTTTTTTGGCGGAGGAGCCGGTTTGATCGACCCGGCTGAAGACGATGATCCTGCCGGTGTGGCCAATGCGCCCGGTGAAGAAAACGGTTTTGAAGAAGCAAAGCCCCAGCTTGAAGAACAGCTGAGGCAGCAAAGAGAAAATGAGATTTTAATGGAACACGTGGAGGATTTAAGAGAACAGGGCGATGTTGAAGCTCACCTCGATGTTGTAGGCGATGGCGATGAAAGCGCAGTAGTTGCGACCGTTAACGAGGAAGAAGTCTTGAAAGAAGAGCTTATGATGATGGAAGAACAGCAAATTCAGCAGCTGGCGATGCAGGGAATGGACCCGGAAAGTGAAGAAGCCGAGCAAATGATGGAAGAGATGAGGCCAGGCCTGCTGGATAATATAATTGCGGTAACCCTCCTTGAACAAGAGGCGCAAGATGAAGGAATTGCGGTAGGAGAAGATGAAGTGGATGAATACTACCAGCAGCTCACCCAGCAGGCAGGCGGCAATGAAATGCTGGAAGAACAGCTGGAAGAGGCAGGAATCAGTGAAGATGAACTAAAGAGTGATATTTCTGAACAGCTTCTGATAGAACTTTATATGGAAGAATATATTGAAAATAGCGTAACAGAAGATGAATTCGAGTTTTCAGAAGATGAATTAAGAGACCTTTACGAGCAACACCAGCAGCAAATGCAGCAGCAAATGCAGATGCAAGAACAGATGCAAGAA
>PWYU01000071.1 GCA_003567725.1 Syntrophomonadaceae bacterium
ACCTTTGTTAATTACCTCCTGGGGCTTGGCGCCCTCATCAACTAACTTGCGGGTAAGCTCATCGGCTTTGGCCGCATCACATTCGATAATGGCGTTAGCTAAGGTTTCAAAATCTGCCATTCCTACCACTCCTTTTCGATAGTATTATGTTGTGACTTACTATTATGTTTTAAAGCAGTAATTTTTTAGATCCCTGAATAGCTATGAATATAACTATTTTGATTCATAGGATTTCAACCGTTTGCTTATCAAGGTTTTTATTTCTTCTTGTTTTTTCTCCGAGAGTTTAGGAGGATGATAGTTTTCTAAAATATCGCGTGCTTTTTCATTTGCTTTCATTGACAAAGTCATACTACCTGTCTGTTCCCAGCTGTCCCTTCTATTACGATTCAACAATTTGGGGAACCACATTTCTTCTTTAAAATTGGCAAAAGTATGTTCATTTGTAACATACTGTCCACCCGGACCTACATTTTCGATTACATCTATAGCCAATGTATTGGTATTAATTGCAAAATTTTTCATCATATGGCGAACCATATCAATTATTTCGTCTGAAACAACCAGCATCTCGTAAGAACAAGTCATGCCTGACTCAACATAACCAACATCATGGATTAAATTAGCGCCACTGAGAGCAGCTAATAGGATTGTATATGCTGACTCAAGCGCCGCTTGCTCATCAAATATATTAGAATCAGAACATCCTGCTGTACTAAACATAGGCAGTTCATACATCTTGGAAAGTTGAGTTAGAACAGCACTGCCAATGTGCATTTCAGGTGCAGCATAAGAAAATAGTGTGGATTTCATGTCAAGTATCGTAGCAACTCCGCCATAAATAAAGGGAGACCCTTTTCTTTTCAACTGGTGTATTGTCAATGCGCTTAATAATTCAGCATTAGCTGTAACAAATGCTCCAGCCCTGGTAACCGGGCCAGTGCCTCCCCCGCATAAACCGGGAGTATAATTAACGGGAATACGGTACTCGGCACAACTCATCAACTTCTGTAAACCATCTGTTGAATGACAAAGCGGGGATACTGGTTCTGTGTAAAGAGAAAATAGCGGATTAGCCTGCAGGTTTTCAAGTCCGCCTCTGACTATTGCAGCCATCTCAACCTGATCCAACAGACTCTGACGATGATGGGAAGTAATTAACATCGGTTTAGTAGTATTATTCACCATGGCCTCAAACTGGTGCAGATCAGAAACACTGGCTGGTTCATCTTTGGCGATTCCCATAGACATCATAAAATCAATATTGGGCAGAGCATCAACAACCCGGGTTGTATTTTCTATGTCTTGTTTTGAATTACTGCGCCTTTCGCCCGTATAAGGATCAATAACATAATGCAGATCCGATCCTGTTCCGAAATAAGGATTGTTTTTTTCCAAAAACATGCAACGGTTGTTATCACGATCAGCAAGAACCACCCGCGGTGGAGCAGAATTAAGTGCACTTTGAACAACATCTGATGGAATCTTGCAAATTTTTGAATCTTCATCAATAATAGCACCGGCAGACTTTAACAACTTTCTTGCTTCAGGTTCATCAACTTTGACTCCCACTCTTTCTAAAACTTCCAATGAACCTAAATGGATTTCATATAGCTGGTCATCTGATAAAATGCGAAAAATTGGCGATAATTGTGCTTCAACATTAACCTTCATGTTCGTCAACTCCTCTAGTCTCAATAATATATTACTTTTACAGTCTAAAGATACAATCAAAAAACATAAAACTTAACCAGGAACAATCTAAGATGCTGCTATAAGGGCCCTGTCTCATATTCTATTGGTCTATAATTATCACCTCCAGCTTTATTTTTAATCCTATACCCGGTATTCACTACGCCAACTTGTTTGTAAAATTTTTTGGATCAATTATTTAAAACTGCTTATAGATCGTAACAACCGGTTTTCATGCTTCCTGGCTTTTTATCAATAATTGTGATTGTTGGATTATATTAAAGAAACATATTATTTTCACTTGTTTCACATATATTACTATGATATCAGAGACAGTGTCAAGATATATTTGTGATATTATTTTATTTTTACTGACATATATTACAGTCTTGTCATTGGTGGTATTTATTGCTATAATACGTTTTAAGAATTGTCATTCAAAGGAGCAACGTTTTAATGAAAGCTCTTAAACCTAAATTTACAAACTCGCACCAAATATATCAAGACATTAAGGAGTCAATAATTAAACTTGAAATTGCTCCTGGTGCTAAAATAAATGAAGCCCAGCTACAGGAAAAATATAACATTAGCAGAACGCCTATCAGAGAATGCCTGCAGCGTCTGGTCTATGATAAATTGATTTATATTGTTCCCAGAAAGGGAACCTTCGTAACTCAGGTAGACATCAAAGAATTTAAGAATATTTTTGAAGTAAAGATTGAATTGGAAGGTTTAGCCGGAGAATTAGCCATTAAAAGATCAGGTGAGTCAGAAAAAAAGATTATCTACGATCTCCTTTCCAATACTAAAAGTGTACTGGAAAAAGGTGACTATGATGAACTCATAGATCTCGATCAAAAGTTCCATCAGAAAATAAGGGAATTCAGCAGAAATGAAGAAATTAAAGATATTTTGGACAATTACAATTTGAAAGCAACACGCTTCTGGTATTATACGCTTGATGAAGTCCCCGAAATGGAAGGTTTTCTTAAAGACTTCGAAGATTTTTATCAATGTATGGAAAATCAGGATGTAAAAAGAGGAAGGGAAATTTGCTCCAATCATGTAATCCGCTTTATTGAATACATAAAATATAAATTATTCTAATGCTGTTTAAAATATTAGCAACTGTCCACTTTCTTAGCTACTTTCCTGGCTCATCATAAAGAATCAGCCGGCCTGTTATGGCTGTATTTATACAAAGATGAGGAGAAAAAAAGTCAATCTATTTACTGCAGTAATTCCCGCGCTACCACCAGGCGCTGGATCTGGTTAGTCCCTTCATAAATTTGGGTTGCCTTGGCATCACAAAAATATCCGGCCAGGGGATGATCAAAACCGGCAGCAGGAAAACCACAAATATTCATACAACATATCGCTGCTTCCATAGCCAGATCAGCGCTATAGTACTTGGCCATGGCAGCTTCCCTGGAGCACTTCCTACCGGCATCTTTGATCTGGGCTGCCCGGTAAACCAGTAGACGGGATGCTTCAAGCTTTGTAGCAAGATCAGCAAGTTTAAAAGCCGGGCCCTGCCCTGTTTTTAGGCCGCTTTGGCCCTGCTCTTCTTTCAAATAGGTTTTTGTATAATCAATGGCAGCCCGGGCTAATCCCAGTGCTTGTGCGGCAATACCAATTCGGCCCCCATCCAGCAGAGCCATCGCTATGCTAAATCCCATACCCTCTTCTCCTAACCTGTTCGAAACTGGAATATAGAGATCCTCCAAACGTAATTCGGTGGTATTGGAACGGTTCAACCCCATCTTTTTTTCCGGCTTTCCCGGGATCAAGCCCGCTCTATTTTTTTCCACCAGAAAGGCAGTAATACCCTTGTGGCCAAGCTTACGGTCAATGGTTGCAAAAACGGTATAGAGATCGGCCCGGTCCCCACTGGTTATAAACAGCTTGGTGCCATTTAATAGATAACCAGCACCGGATTTATAGGCGCTGGTTGAAAGATTACCGGCATCAGAACCTGCTTCGGGCTCAGTCAGGGCAAAAGCGCCGAGCAGCTCTCCCCGGGCCAGGCCGCACAGGTAGCGTTGCTTTTGCTCTTGCGTCCCAAAATAATAGAGAGGATAAGTGCCTACCGAAGTATGTACCGCAATGATCAAGCCTGTGGCGGCACAAACCCTTGACAGTTCTTCAATTAAAAGTGTATAGGTTAAAAAATCTGTTCCTCCCCCGCTCCACTCAAAAGGCAGGGGCAGGCCCAGGTAGCCCTTGCGGGCTGCCTGGCGCAAATTTTCAGCAGGAAATTGTTCCCCCCGGTCCAGTTCTTCTGTCGCAAAGCGGCGAAACTCTTCTCTTCTGGCCAGGTGTTGATCGGAAAGGACAAAGTTCACTTTTTGATCCTCTCTACTCTACTTTTTTAACCCTCTTTGGGACACGGGGACAGGTCCCTTGTCCCAGAATTATAAGGGCACCAGGTTATTACCTGTCAATTCCAGATAAGGTCTATCTTTTCAAAACTGCTTAAGAAACCTTTACAATAGTCGCCTCACCCTGGGCCGCACCGCTGCAGATCGTGGCCAGGCCGTACCCGCCGCCGCGCCGGCGCAGCTCAGCAATTAATGACAAAAGAATACGTGCTCCGCTCGCTCCGATAGGATGGCCTAAAGCTACTGCTCCTCCATTAACGTTAACCAGATCACGGTTCCAGCCACCGAGCTTAATGCAGGTTAAGGCCACGGCGGCAAAAGCTTCATTAACTTCGATTAATGATAGTTGATGAGCTTTTAAACCGGCCCGCTCCAGGGCTATTTCTGATGCCTCGTAAGGGACAGTAGCAATATAGCGGGGCTCCCTGGAAGCAGTTCCACTGGCCACTATTTCGGCCAGAGGCTCCAAACCAAGGTCACTTGCTTTCTCCTTAGAGGTTAAAACCAGCGCCGCCGCCCCATCTGAAATACCTGGAGCGTTGCCGGCCGTAACCAGGCCTCCCTTTTCAAAAGCGGGAGGCAGCTGGGCTAATTTTTCCAGGCTGGTATCCCGGCGCGGCAGTTCATCACAGCGGGCCAACTCAAATTTGTTATTGCGGCCCGGGGTTTTTACAACAACAATTTCTTCTGCTAAACTACCGTTATCCATTGCGTCAACAGCCAGACGGTGGCTGCGCAAAGCCCATTCATCCATGGACTGCCTGGTAACAGCATGTTCAGCAGGAACGGCGCTGCCGTGCACGCCCATATGAACATTGTGGAAAGGACACCACAAACCATCATGAATCATAGCATCAACGATCCTGGCATCGCCCATCCGGTAACCGCTGCGTGCGCCTTGCAATAAAAAGGGGCTGGCACTCATATTCTCCATTCCTCCGGCTACCAGAATAGAGGCCTGCCCGGTTCTGATCAGGACCTCGCCAAAATTAACCGCCCGCAGGCCGGAGGCGCAAACTTTATTAAGCGTATCAGAAGGAACCGTATAAGGCAGGCCCGCACTGATCGTTGCCTGCCGGGAAGGAATTTGTCCGGCCCCACTCTGAAGGACCATACCCATAAGAACCTGATCTACCCGATCTTTGGGTACGCCCGCCCTTTCCAGGGCCGCTTCGATGGCAATTGCCCCCAGCTCCACAGCCGGCACATTTTTAAGTGAGCCTAAAAAACGTCCAAAGGGAGTGCGGGCAAAACCAACTACCACTGCTGGCTGCATATCCGTCACCTCCGGGAAAAAATTAGAATCAGCTGTCACGCTGCCCTTTTCTATCAACAACGTGCTTAAAGACCCTACTTCCTTTTTAATGCCCGGTGGGCGATATCCCTGCGGTAATAAGCCCCTTCAAACTTGATCTGATCACAGGCACCGTAAACCCGGTCCAGGGCTTTGGGCAGATCACTGTCCCAGGCGGTTACGCCGAGTACCCGGCCCCCATTTGTGACCAGGCGCCCCTCTTTTTCTGCCGTGCCGGCCTGAAATACCGCAACCCGCCCTGCGCCTTCCTGTTCCACCTGATCAATGCCTTCGATGGGAAAACCTTTTTCGTAGCTGGCCGGGTAACCTTTAGAAGCCATCACTACACAAACAGCCGGATCTCCAGTCCAAAGTGCTTCCCGGCCGCTTAAATCACCGCCGGCAGCTGCGTCGAGCAGAGGCAGCAGATCCGATTTGAGACGGGGGATTAATGCCTGCGCTTCCGGGTCTCCAAAACGAACGTTATACTCAAGCACATTGATTTCGCCTTTTGAAATCATTAAACCGGCATAAATCACTCCCCGGAAATCGATGCCCTCACTTTTAAAGCCGTTTAAAAGGGGCCAGAAAACCTGTTCTTCTGTTATTTTAGCTAATTCTTCTGTGTAAATCGGGGCCGGTGAATAAGCGCCCATCCCCCCAGTATTCGGTCCTTTATCTCCTTCATAAATTGCCTTGTGATCCTGCGAAGAGGGCATGAATATTAGGCTTTTGCCGTCGGTAATAGCAATAACTGATACCTCTTCCCCGCTCAGGCACTGTTCGATCACCACCCGGTCACCGGCCGAGCCAAAGGCGCGTTCAATCATAATATCATATAGCGCCTGTTCAGCTTCAGCGGGCCCAGAGGCCACTGTTACCCCTTTGCCGGCGGCCAACCCTTCCGCCTTGATTACCACCGGTCCACCGTAAAAGCGAGCCAGGTGGCTGCGGGCCTGGTCAAAATCATCAAAAACGGCAAAGCCAGCCGAAGGGATGCCCCATTTTTTCATTTTACGTTTGGACCAGACTTTGCTGCCTTCAAGCTGGGCACCTGCTTTGCCGGGCCCAAATACTTTCAGGCCGGCCTTCCGAAAGCTATCAGCCAGTCCCAGCACCAGGGGAGCTTCTGGTCCCACTATGGTCAAATCTATTTTTTGCTCTAAAGCCCATATTTTTAGATTTTCAATATCGTCTGCGGCAATATCGACACATTCCGCTACTTTAGCTATGCCCGGGTTACCCGGAGCAGCACATAATTTTTCCAGAAGCGGGCTCTGGGCCAGTTTCCAGGCCAGGGTATGCTCCCTTCCACCCCCGCCGACAATCAATACACGCATTTGTCTCACCCTCCTTGAGATGCTTGCCTGATTTAGCTTTACACCTGCTTATAGATCAGTGTTTAAAATAGCGGCGACCGGTAAAGACCATGGCCACATTATGGCGATTGCACAGCTCAATCGATTCTTTGTCTTTCTGGGAACCGCCTGGCTGAACAATGGCCGTAACCCCGGCTTTAACCGCTTCTTCAACTGTATCGGGGAAGGGAAAGAAAGCATCAGAACCAAGAACCGCTCCCTCAGCCTTTTTACCGGCCTGATTAAGGGCAATTTTAGCCGCCCCAATCCGGCTCATCTGTCCGGCACCAACTCCATATGTCATATTTTTTCCGGCAATCACTATGGCGTTTGATTTAACATGTTTGACCACTTTCTGGACAAAACCAAGGGCCGCCCACTCGTCTTCGCCTGGAGCCCTGGCGGTAACTACTTCGCCGGCGGTTACTTCAACCGGTTCCCCGTCGATAGTCTGGATAAGGATTCCACCCGAAACGGTTTTTATATCAAGGCGGTCCCGGCTGCTTTCAACCGGATCTACTTCCAGCAGGCGGATATCCTTCTTACCTTTAAATACTTCCCGCGCTCCTGCTGTAAACTCTGGAGCAGCTATCACTTCTAAAAATATTTTACTCATTTCTCTGGCCGCTTCTTTATCCACCGGCCGGTTTAAAGCCAGGACCCCACCAAAAATGGACACCGGGTCGGCTTCAAAGGCCAGGATATATGCCTCTTTTAAGTTCTCTGCCGTACCAACCCCGCAGGGATTGGCATGTTTCACCGCCACAGCGGTGGTTTCGTCAAATTCTAAAACCGCCTCCCAGGCGGCATTAAGATCATTTAAGTTATTGAAAGAAAGCTCTTTACCCTGCAGCTGTTTGGCTGCAGCCAGCCCTGTGGGTGCTTGAGATGAAGCGTAAAAAGCAGCCTGCTGCTGAGGGTTTTCTCCGTAGCGCAGCTCCTGGATTTTTTTAAAAGATTTATTTAAACGCTCGGGGTAAAGAGCAGTATCAACTTCAGATAAAGTATTGAAATATGAAGCAATGGCCGCATCGTAAGCAGCTGTATGAGAAAAAGCTTCCGCTGCCAGATTGAACCGGGTTGCAGCGCTAATTGCCCCTTTTGCCTGCAGCTCTTCAATGATCGGCCCGTAACGCTGCGGATTGACTATTACCGCCAAATAAGCATGATTTTTTGCGGCTGCCCTGAGCATAGTGGGCCCGCCGATATCAATATTTTCCACTGCTTCTGCGTGGCCGACTCCTGCGCGGGCGATGGTTTGTTCAAAGGGATACAGGTTGACAACAACCAGCTCCAGGGGCGTAATCCCTAATTTTTCCATTTCCCGGCGCTGCTCTTCTACATCGGGCCGGGCCAGGATGGCAGCATGAATGTGAGGATGCAGGGTTTTTACCCGGCCGCCAAGAATCTCTGGAAAACCGGTTACTTCAGAAGCATCGGTAACTTCCAGGCCGGCCTCGCGGATAGCCCTGGCCGTTCCACCGGTAGAAATAATTTCAAAACCCAGTTTGACGAGCTCTCCGGCAAATTCACTTATACCTGTTTTATCCGACACACTGATCAAGGCTCTGCGTTTTTCAGTCAATGATCATACACCTTCTTCCCTCTACTTTCAGTTTTTCCTTGCAAAATAGATCTATCGCCGTAGGGTAGAGACGATGTTCTGAAGCATGAATTCGCTGGTGCAAAGTCTCCACCGTATCTTCTTGAATGATTGGTACTGCCTCCTGCAAAATCACCGGGCCGGTATCCAACCCTTCATCAACAAAATGGACCGTACAGCCGGTAATTTTCACCCCGTAATTTAAGGCCTGCTCCACACCGTCCAACCCAGGAAAAGCAGGCAGTAAAGAAGGATGAATATTCATGATGGCAAGGGGATAAGCCTGGATAAAATAAGCGGTTAACAAACGCATAAAACCGGCCAGGACAACCAGATCAACCTGGTCTTCTTTTAATTGTTCCACGATAGCCCGGTCGTACTGCTCCCGGCCACCGTAATCTTTAGGATTCATAAACAGGGCTTTCACTCCCCGGTTTTCAGCCCTTTGCAGGGCCAGTGCTTTTTCCTGATCGCTAATCGCCACCGCCACTTCTCCGGCAATATGCCCGCTTTCCACCGCCTCCAGGATTGCTTCCAGATTGGTTCCCCGGCCGGAAGCAAGCACAGCAATTCGTTTCATACCACAGCCCCTCCTGGCTATAAAGATATTTTGCTCTTTTAAAGTCCCGGGTCAATAAACCATTTCTATTTAGAGCATCTAAATCCTCTGCTTAATTCAAACTCTTTTGGTAATAACACCGGACATAGCAAAAATATGCATCGCAAACACAAAGCCAACCCACTTTGCTTAAGTAAAACCCTGGTTTATAGATATTACAGTTACAGTAAAACTTCTTGCTGTTTTTTCTGATGCAGTTTAGTGTTTAAAGTTTAGGTAATGAAGTGAATTCTCGCACTTTTACTTTTAAGTATACCGGTAACTTTTAATCCTGTCAGTTTAAGCTCTAATCAAGAAAAAAGATCAAGTAATAGCAACAACAATAGCTTAATTAGAGGTTTTTCAGCTCAATTAACCCTTCACCGGAAGTAATCCGGCCAATTTGGTAAGCTGCGATATCCTGATCCTTAAAATAATCGATCAGCTTATCTGCTTCGCTGCCAGGAACAACCAGGGTAAAGCCGATACCCATATTAAAAGCGCGAAACATTTCTTCCCGCCTGACCGGCCCCAGAGAGCTGATCATCTCGAAAACAGGTGGTTCCGGGAAAGTGCCGACTTCGACATCAGCCTTCAGGCCGACCGGTAAAATCCTAGGCAGGTTGCCGGGTAATCCACCACCGGTTATGTGGGCCATGCCTTTCACCGTAAATTTTGAAAGCGCTCCTAAAACCGGCTTAACATAAATCTTTGTTGGTTTTAGCATCTCTTCGGCCAGAGTCATACCCAGACCGGGCTGGTAATCGCTAAGCTTTAATCCGGCCTCTTCAAGCAGGACTTTGCGGGCCAGGGAGTAACCATTGCTGTGCAGACCGTTTGAAGCCAGTCCCACCACGGCATCGCCATCTTTAATATTTTTTCCGTTAATAATTTTGCGGCGATCAACCATGCCGACCACAAATCCGGCCAGTTCATATTCACCGGGAGGGTAAAAGCCAGGCATTTCGGCAGTTTCCCCGCCCAGTAAAGCGCACCCGGCCTGCCTGCAGCCTGCGGCGATGCCGGCCACAATTTCCTCTACCTCTTTGGGGATCAGTTTGCCCAGGGCCATGTAATCGAGGAAAAACAAAGGTTCAGCGCCCTGGACCAGGACATCATTCACGCACATGGCCACACAATCAATCCCCACGGTATCATGCTTTTCAGTGGCAAAAGCAATTCTCAGTTTAGTCCCAACTCCATCACAACCAGAAACCAGAACCGGTTCCTTCATCTCTTTGATATTGGGAGCAAAAAGCCCGCTAAAACCACCTAAACCTTGCAGGACTTCCGGGCGGAAAGTCGACCGGGCCAAACCTTTTATTCTCTCAACAGCCTCTTCCCCGGCATCAATATCAACGCCGGCTTTCCGGTAATCCATTTCCTCGTTCATCCAATCAACTCCCCTGGGACACGGGGACAGGTCCCTTGTCCCAAACATTTTCCCGCTCTTGGGACACGGGGACAGGTCCCTTGTCCCAAATAACATAGTGTAAACAGCCCGCCGCCCCGCAGCCTGTAAAACTTGCAGGGTAAGATTTATTTCATCAGAGCTTTATTGAAATGCTGACCAAACTAATAGATCTGAGCCAGTTAGAATAGCTCTTACCGCTGATATCTAATTGATAAGTAACTACTCAGGCATGCCCGCTAAGCCACAGGGGACGGTTATCATTAAACATAGACAATAGGCTGAATAGTTACATTAATAAAGGCTATTTAACTCTATATAGGGTCGATAAGTCTAAATATTTTTCATTTTTAGGCAGGGCTGCTCATAAACGATCCAATTTGGAATTACTCATATTGACTTTTTCGAACAAGAAATCAAGTTTCTGAATCTGTTGCATGATAGATCAAGGGTTTATACAAGATACCTGTTCTTAGAATTTATATATAAATCAAATTGAATGCAAATCTTTTAATATAAACATACGTGCTAGTCTGGGACAAGGAACCTGTCCCCGTGTCCCAGAATTATCTACTCTATCAAGGAACGTTATTTGGGACAAGGGACCTGTCCCCGTGTCCCAGAGAAAAGGCGCCCGGGGTTAACCGGGCGCCTGGTTTAGCTTAGAAGAACAGCGGAGCAAAAACAAGAGCAACAATGCTCATCAGCTTAATCAAAATGTTAAGCGAGGGCCCGGCTGTATCTTTGAAAGGATCGCCTACTGTATCGCCGACTACAGCTGCTTTGTGGGCTTCACTGCCCTTACCGCCGTGCTGGCCTGATTCAATGTATTTCTTAGCATTGTCCCAGGCGCCACCGGCGTTGGCCATGTTGATCGCCTGCAGTACGCCGGTTACAAGTGCGCCGGCCAGCAGCCCACCCAGGGCGGCCTTACCCAGGAACGGGATCAAGCCTACGGCCAGGGGCACTACAACAGCCATCAAGCCGGGTATAATCATTTCCCGCAGGGCGGCCTTGGTGCTAATATCAACACAGCGGGCATATTCAGGCTTGGCCTGGCCTTCCATCAACCCGGGAATTTCTTTAAATTGACGCCTGATTTCTTCAATTAAAGAAAAGGCGGCATTACCAACAGCTTCCATTGTCCTGGAAGTAAAGAAGTAGGTAAGGACCCCTCCGATCAACAGCCCGGCGATAACCTGCGGGCTGGTTATATCAATCACTTCTAAACCCGCTACCTGTGCATAAGCGGTAAACAGGGCCAGAGCGGTCAACGCAGCTGAACCAATGGCAAAACCTTTGCCGATAGCAGCCGTAGTGTTACCCAGCGAATCGAGCTCGTCTGTGATTTCACGCACTTCCGGTTCCAGTTCAGCCATTTCAGCAATACCTCCGGCATTATCAGCCACAGGTCCATAAGCATCAACCGCTACAGTCATACCCACTGTAGAAAGCATCCCCACCGCCGAGATGGCGATGCCGTAGATACCGGCAACATGGTACGAAATCAATATTGCAGCGATAATGGTGATAATCGGAAATACAGTACTTTTCATCCCTACCGCCAGTCCGCTGATTATGTTGGTAGCCGCTCCGGTGAGGGAAGCCCGGGCAATATTCTGGACCGGTTTAAAGTGATCAGAGGTATAGTATTCGGTCACCCGGCCGATAATTACACCGGCAAAAAGACCGGCCACAATGGCAATAAAAGGCCCGTAATCGGGGAATATACCCTCTCCGATAAACCAGTTGACGATAAAAAAGGCCACTACTAAGACAACCAGGGCACTGACCCAGATGCCCCGTTCCAAAACTGCTCCCAGCCGGGCCCCTTCTTTGGCCCGAACGAAGAAAAAGGCAAATATTGAGGCAAGGATGCCCACTGAAGCTACCAGCAGCGGCAAAAGGGTTCCTTCAAAACCGAATAATACAATCCCCAGAGTCATGGTCGCGAGCATAGACCCCACATAGGACTCGAAGAGGTCAGCGCCCATACCGGCCACATCACCAACATTATCACCCACATTATCGGCAATAACCCCGGCATTGCGGGGGTCGTCTTCAGGAATACCGGCTTCGACCTTACCAACCAGGTCGGCGCCCACATCAGCAGCCTTGGTATAAATACCGCCGCCAACCCGGGCAAAAAGTGCAATCGAACTTGCCCCCAGGGCATAACCGTTAATAACATCAGGTTCTCGAATAAAAATATAAAGCGTTCCCAGGCCAAAGAGGCCCAGGCCAGCCACCATCATACCCATAATGGTTCCACTGGAAAATGCTGTCGTTAAAGCCGGGTTGATCCCTGAGCGGGCAGCGTGGGCGGTGCGAACATTAGCAATGGTTGCTACCTTCATACCAACAAAGCCGGCAGTTCCGGACAGAATTGCACCCACTACAAAGCTAACTGCAGTCAGGACATTGATTACCACGGCCAGCACACCTGTCAGCACGATTACAAATACAATTAGATAGGTATATTCGCGCTTCAGGAAAGCCATCGCTCCTTCATGAATAGCTGCGGCAATTTCTTGCATATGTTCGCTCCCGGCTTCGGCCTTGCTCAGCCTGGACCATAAGATAAGTGCAAAAACAAGAGCAGCCAGAGCACAGGCCGGAACCACGTACAATAACCCTTCCATCTTCTACTACCTCCTTAAGTTCTGATAGTTGCTGTTTAAGATTTGTATAAAAAACTGGAGAAAGGCTGGCTTAAATACCAGGCCTTTTTCTAAAACATCACACCCTCTTTTATATCACAGATCAAATAATAATCATATCGTTTAAACAGATTTTTGCGCTCCAGCGGGCGATTCCTTTATATTTAGTCAGTTAATTTATTCGTCCAGCAGGGGATAATCTCCTGTGAAACAGGCCCGGCAAAGCTTCTCAGCAGGTAGGCCAACTGCTTCCACCGTTTCATCCATGGTTAAATAGCCCACCGAATCTGCCCCGGTTAAAGCCGGCATGTCTTCCACCTGGCGGTTATAGGCAATCAGATCTTGGGCATTTGGAATATCAATTCCATAATAACATGATCCTTTTACCGGCGGGGAACTGATCCTGAGATGAACCTCGCGGGCTCCGGCCCGGAGCATAATTTTAATCAACTTGACACTGGTGGTACCCCGCACAATGGAATCATCCACTAAAACCACCCGTTTACCTTCCACGATCTTTTTCACCGGATTAAGCTTTATATCAACCCCCTCCTGCCGCATTTTCTGAGTGGGTTTGATAAAGGTCCGTCCGATATAGCGGTTCTTCACCAGGCCCATTTCATAGGGCAGGCCCGCTTCTTCTGCAAATCCCGAAGCGGCCGCAATACTTGAATCAGGCACTCCAGAAACAATATCTGCATCCACCGGATGCTGCCGGGCCAGCTGGCGGCCCAGTTCGCGGCGGACCAGGTGAACATTTTTACCCTGCAGATTACTGTCCGGACGGGCAAAATAAATATATTCAAAAACGCACAGTTTTGAACAAGGGTTAGCAATGAACTGGCGGCTGTGCACTCCTTCTTCATCTAAAACAACCATTTCTCCCGGTTCAACATCACGGATGAAGTTTGCTCCAATGGTATCGAAAGCGCAGGTTTCTGAAGCCATAAAGTAGCCGCCCCCGTCAAGAGAGGCCAGAGAGAGCGGCCGAAAACCGTAACCATCACGCAGGCCGATTACTTTTCTTCCATCACTAACGATAAAGGCAAAGGCTCCTTTTAAGCGCGGAGCCACTTCGGCTAAAGCTTCTTCCAGGTTGCTGCTACCCTGCCTGGCCACCATATGAGCCAGCAGTTCACTATCCGTATCAGTCTGAAAGATGGCCCCTTGGCGCTCCAGTTCTGAGCGTAGTTTAACCGTATTGAGCAGGTTCCCATTATGAATCACGGCCAGTTCTCCGTGCCGGTAGCGCAATTTCAAAGGCTGAACATTTTCGGGGCTGCGACCTCCGTCGCCGTAAGAATAACGGACATGGCCCAGGGCCAGCCGGCAGACAATGCCTTTTAAATCAGCACTGTCCGGAAAAACATCAGAGACCAGGCCCATGCCCCTTTTTAACCACATTTTACGGCCTTCGCCGGGCCCGGCGGCAATACCGGCCGATTCCTGGCCGCGGTGCTGCAGGGCATATAAAGAAAAACAGGTCAAAAAAGCCAGAGGCTGATCTGCAGCAAAACCACCGCAAACCCCACAGGCTTCATTTAATTCTCCGGGTCTAGTTAAGTCCTGATCCATGAAAAAACCTCCTCATAGGCCTTTTTCAACTCATCCAAGCCCAATTTGAAGGCAAGGGCATTCCCGCATTTAACCGTCAGGCTGTCACCGCCATCCACGCGGCCCAGTTCGCTCATCCTGACTCTTTTTTTCCGGGCCAGATCTAGTACCCGGTCACTGGCTTCTGGAGGAAGCGAAATAAGCACCCGGGTGGGGCCTTCACCGAACAGCTCCAGGACCGAATCAAGCCCGGAAGCAAGGGTAACAGCTGCTCCTCTCCCTCCGGCCAGGCAGCTTTCGGCCAGCGCTACGGCCAGGCCCCCTTCTGCTAAATCATGAGCAGAAACAATCAAACCATCTGCAATTAACCGGCGCAGCAAAGCCTGCACTGCTTTTTCCATCTCCAAATCAATGCCGGCGGGCCGGCCGGCCACCTTCCCGTACAGTTCTTTCAAAAATTGGCTCCCTCCAAAAGAAACCTCACAAGGTCCGAGCAGGTAAATTAGATCGCCATTTCGAACAAATCCGGTCTTACAATAATTTTTTGCGTTCTCAAGGAGGCCCACCGCACCTACCACCGGCGTAGGATAAATGGCTTCGTCTTCCACTTCGTTATAAAAGCTGACGTTTCCTCCCACCACGGGCGCCTCCAGGACCCGGCATGCTTCGGCCATGCCTTCCACCGCCTGCCTGAATTGCCAGAACATCTCCGGCTTTTCGGGATTGCCAAAATTAAGGCAGTCGGTTATTCCTACCGGTTCCGCTCCGCAGCAGCTTAAATTCCTGGTCGCTTCAGCTACAGCGAGCATCCCGCCCAGGTAAGGATCGAGGTAGGTATAACGGCTGTTGCCGTCAACCGTTACCGCCAGGGCTTTGCCTGTTTCTCGCAACCTGAGTACTGCGGCATCGCCACCCGGTCCCTCTAAAGTTGAAGTGCGCACCATATAATCGTACTGCTGCCAGGCCCACTCTTTAGAAGCGATATCGGGTGAAGAAAGCAGGCTGAGCAGGTATTGTCCCGGATCACCGGCCGGCTTTAAAGCTGAAAGGTCGAAAGCAGAAAGCTTGCCGATATACTCCGGTTCCCTGCTTTCGGGCTCATAGGCCGGCGCTCCTCCGGCTACACTTTCAGCGGGCACTTCAGCGACCACTTCCCCGTGGTGGCGCACGGTTACCATTTTACCGGCACTGACCTGTCCCAGGACGCTTAAAGGCAGCTGCCAGTGCTGAAATATTTTTTCAAGATCCTCTAACTTTTCCGGTTCAACAATAAAAAGCATTCTTTCCTGCGATTCAGAGGTGAGGATCTCAAAAGGTTCGAGCCCTTCTTCTCTTAAAGGCACCATTTTAAGATCGATTTCAAGGCCTGTCCCGGCCCGGGAGGCTGTCTCGGTCAGGGCACAGGTCAGCCCTGCCCCGCCTAAGTCCTGAACGCCTACCACCAGCTGCTTTTCCACCGCTTCCAAAGTGGCATCGATTAAGATCTTGCCCAGGAAAGGATCGCCTACCTGCACGGCAGGGCGATCTTCTTCGGACTGATCGGAGAGCTCTTCAGAGGCAAAAGTTACCCCGTGAATTCCATCGCGCCCGGTCCTGGCCCCGGCCAAAACCACCAGGTTGCCTTCACCGCAGGCCTGCCCTAAAACAAGCCTTTTTAAAGGCATAACCCCCACACACATGGCATTGACCAGCGGATTGCCCCGGTAGCAGGGTTCAAAGTAGACTTCACCGCCAACAGTAGGAATACCCACACAATTACCGTAACCGCCAATCCCGGCCACCACTCCTTCAATCAAATAGCGACTGCGGGCATTATTGGGCGGCCCGAAACGCAGTGAATTTAAAAAAGCGATAGGCTGAGCGCCCATAGTATAAATATCCCTTAAAATACCGCCCACACCTGTAGCCGCACCCTGATAAGGCTCTATGGCCGAGGGGTGGTTATGGCTTTCGATTTTGAACACAGCGCCGTAACCATCACCGATATCGACCACCCCGGCATTTTCGCCTGGTCCCTGGACCACCCGCGGCCCTCCGGTGGGAAATAACTTTAAAGATGACCGGGAATGCTTATAACTGCAATGCTCAGACCACATCACGCTGTACATGTTAAGTTCCACCGGGTTAGGCTCCCGGCCGAGCTGTTCAACAATCATCTCGTATTCAAAATCTTTTAATCCCAGTTTGCGCCAGATTTTTGGTGCTTTCTCCGGCCTTAAATTATCTGCATCAGCCACTTTTAAGCACCTCCCGGCCCTTACAATAACCGCGCAACGACTCGAAGATGACCAATCCGTCTGTCGATCCAAGCACCGCTTCCCCGGCTCTTTCCGGATGGGGCATCAATCCGACCACGTTGCCTGCCCGGTTGGAGACCCCGGCGATATTTTCGCAAGAGCCGTTAGGATTGGCTGCTTTAACGGCCTCTCCCCTTTGATCAACATAGCGGAAGATAACCTGCCCGTTAGCTTCAAGATCCTGCAGCACTTCTGGAGGGGCATAATAGCTGCCGTCACCATGGGCAACAGGCATCATTAAGACCTGATCGGTTGAAGCCTTGTTTGTAAAGGGCAGGCTGTTATTTTCAATCCTGACATAAACCTGGCGGCAGCGAAATTGCAAACTGTCATTTCGGCATAGCGCCCCGGGCAGCAGCCCGGCCTCGGTTAATACCTGAAAACCGTTACAGATTCCTAGTACAAGACCTCCGGAACAAGCAAAGCGGTTCACAGCTTCCATGACAGGAGTACGCGCCGCGATAGCTCCGGAACGCAGGTAGTCGCCGTAGGTAAACCCGCCGGGCAAAATGATAACATCAAAGCCCTGAAGCGATCGCTCTTCGTAATCAATGTAGGTAACTTCTTCTTTTAAGACATCACGGACCAGGTGGTAAGCATCGAGATCGCAGTTTGATCCGGGAAAAACAATCACCCCGCAGTTCATAATTTTACCTCCTGCAGGCTGTAATTATAATCTTCGATGACCGGGTTACTGAGCAAACGCTCCGCCATATCTTTTAGCCTGGCGGCAGCTTCTTCCCTGGTTTCAGCTTCGAGAAAAAGTTCAAGGTATTTACCTACACGGACTCCTTTGACGCCAGCAAATCCCAGTGCCTGTAGCGAATTTTCCACCGCGGTCCCCTGAGGGTCATTTACTTCTTTTTTTAAAGTAACCTCAACTTTTGCCTTCCACTGCAGGGCCTCCGCCTCCTTCCAGGCGGCGCAAAACTTCCCGGTAAGCCTCGATCACTCCACCCATGTCGCGGCGGAAGCGGTCTTTGTCAAGTTTCTCACCGCTGCTGCTGTCCCAAAAACGGCAGGTATCGGGCGATATCTCATCACCGAGCACAATCTCTCCGTTATGGCGGCCGAACTCCAGCTTAAAATCAACCAGGACGATATTCTTCTCTTTTAAATAAGGGACCAGGATCTCATTAACCTTTAAGGCCAGGCGTTCCATCTCCGCCATTTCTTCTGGTTTGGCCAGATCAAGGGCATAGATGTGGTAATGATTGATCATCGGGTCGTGCAGCTCATCGTCTTTTAAGGAAAACTCCATTACCGTTTTTTTAAGCTCGGTCTTTTCCGGTATACCGAGGCGTTTGGATAAGCTGCCTGCAGCGATGTTGCGCACAATCACTTCCACGGGGATAATTTCTAAAGATTTAACCAGCATCTCCCGGTCACTGAGTGTTTTTACATAATGGGTATTGATGCCGTGCTTTTCAAGCAGGTTGAAAAAGATCTCTGAAAGACGGTTGTTCAAAACTCCCTTGTCTTCCAGGCGGTCTTTTTTGACCCCGTCAAAAGCGGTAGCGTCATCTTTAAATTCCACCACAACAAGGTCCGGATCATCAGTCCGGTATATCTTTTTTGCCTTTCCTTCGTACATAAAGTCTTTTTTTTGCATTATCCTTATCACCTCTTCTGGGTTTTAATTTGATTTAAAACCGGTTACTACGTTTAAAATTAAACCTGCAAGGTGCTTACGGCACCTTTATAAATCCACTTAAAAAATATAATAAATCTCTTTACCCTTCTTCCAGCCCCAGCCGCCGGTAGACATGGTTAACCCGCTTCATATAATGAGCAGGATCAAAGCATTGCTCAAGCTTTTCCGGGCCCAGCTGTTTCTTGATGAGCTCTTTTTCTGCTAAAGCCTCTTTAAAAGAGCGGTTCTTCTCCCAGGCTGCCATGGCGCATTCCTGCACCAGGTTATAAGCTTCCTCCCGCGACAAGCCGCTTTCCACCAGCTCCAGCAGCACTTTTTGCGAATAAATCAAACCTCCGGTCAGCTCCAAGTTGCGCGCCATCTGCTGTTCATAAATACCCAGCTCCCCTATCACCCGGTACATCTGCTGCACCATATGGTCGGTAATGATCGTGGCATCGGGCAAAATCACCCGCTCTACCGATGAATGGGAGATATCGCGTTCGTGCCAGAGAGCCACATTTTCAAGAGCCGTCCCGGCATAACCTCTGAGCAGGCGGGCCAGGCCGCAAATCTGCTCACAGGTGACCGGGTTACGCTTATGGGGCATGGCTGAAGAGCCTTTTTGCCCTTTATAAAACGGTTCTTCCAGTTCCCTGACCTCGGTGCGCTGCTGGTTGCGGATCTCTAAAGCCATTTTTTCTAAAGTTGCGCCGATAATGGCCAGGGTATTGACAAACTCAGCATGACGGTCCCGCTGCAAAACCTGCGTGGAAACCGGGGCCGCTTTTAGCCCCAGTTCCCTGCAGACATATTCTTCGATATACGGATCTATATGCGCATAGTTGCCTACCGCGCCTGACATTTTACCCACCCGTAGCGCCTCTTTAGCCCGGCCTAACCGCTCCCTGTCTCTTTCAATTTCAGCATACCAGAGGGCGAATTTTAAACCCAGGCTGGTCGGCTCAGCATGGACTCCGTGGGTTTTACCCACCACCGGTGTCTCTTTATGCCGCAAAGCTTGTTTTTTAAGGGCCTGGCTTAATTCTGTCAGGCCCGTTTCAACCAGGATCGCCGCTTCCTGGATCAATACCGACAAAGCAGTATCAACGATATCGTAAGAAGTAAGGCCGTAGTGGAAATAGCGGCTTTCTTCGCCAAGCGATTCGGCTACACAACGGGTAAAAGCTACTACGTCATGCCGGGTTTCCTGTTCTAAGGCTTCGATGCGGTGAAGATCGAAACGGGAATTGCGGGCAATCAGCTCCGCCGCCTCCCCGGGGATCACTCCCAGTTCGGCCCAGGCTTTTGAAGCCAGGATCTCTACGTCCAGAAATTTTTGATAGCGGTTTTCCAGGCTCCAGATCCGGCCCATTTCCGGCCTTGTGTAGCGTTCGATCATTTCGCTTCACCTTCACTTGAACGCTTGCACTGAGCAGTTTTTTCCCTTAATTTACAATCTTTTGCTTCCACTTTAGCCGCCAGCTCCTGGCGGTAATTGTTCAATTTTTCACGCACATTTCCATCTTCAAGGGCAATAATTTCTGCCGCCAGCAGCCCGGCATTAAAAGCGCCGTTTACTGATACTGTGGCCACCGGAATCCCCTGCGGCATCTGAACGATGGAATATAGCGAATCCACTCCGTGCAGCGGTTCAATAGCAATAGGCACGCCGATCACCGGCAGCAAGGTCATGGAAGCCAGGACTCCCGGCAGGTGTGCCGCTCCGCCCGCTCCCGCAATGATCACCTTCATCCCGGATTCTTCTGCTCCCCGGGCATAACGGGCTGTTTTCTCAGGATGGCGGTGGGCGCTTGAAATTACCATCTCGTAACTGATCTCAAACAGCTCAAGCGCTTCAGCGCATTTATTCATGATCGGCAGATCAGAATCACTGCCCATTACGATACCTACTTTAAAACCAGATTCTTCAGACATTACAGATCAACTCCATTCCAGAACTCTTTAAATTGGTCCAAAAAAGTGCAGCAGGGAAATGGCGGCCAGGAAATAAAGCAGCCAGTGGACCTGGTCCATTCTCCCCGAAACTACTTTAACCAGTGGAAAAGCGATAAACCCGAAAGCAATACCGTCAGCAATACTGAATGCCAGAGGCATGAAAATAATGGTCAAAAAGGCCGGCAGCGCTTCGGTAAAATCGTCAAAATTAACTTTCACTACCGAGGCCATCATTAAGACCCCGACAATAACCAGGGCAGGGGCGGTTGCTTCCGCCGGAACCAATCCGGCCAGCGGAAACAAAAAGAGGGTCAGGAAAAAAAGGATTCCTACCACGACCGAAGTAAACCCGGTGCGGCCGCCTTCAGAGATCCCTGCGGTTGATTCAATGTAGGTGGTAACGGTGCTGGTGCCTATCACGGCTCCGCCCATAGTTCCGATGGCATCAGCCAGCATGGCCTTATTAACTTTAGGCAGGCGCCCTTTATCATCCAGGTAACCGGCCCGGGCACCGGTGCCGAGCAGGGTTCCCATGGTATCGAAAACATCCACAAAAACAAAAGAAAAAATCACAAAAACGGGGATGGCAAAAGTGGCCCTCAAATCAAACTGAAACAGGACCGGGGCAAGGCTGGCCGGCGGCCCGAAAATGTCACCCAGGCCCGTAGGTACAGGCTGAATACCCATGATAAAGCTGACCACCGTAGTTAAAAGAATCCCCAGGAGGATCGCCCCTCTAACCTTGCGGGCCATAAGAACAGCAATGATCAGCAGGCCGATCAAAGAAAGCAGGGGGCCGGAGGCCGTTAAATCACCCAATGTAACCTGGGTTGCTTCATAGCCGACAATAATTCCGGCATTTTGCAAACCGATAAAAGCAATAAAAATCCCGATTCCGGCAGCGACCGCATGCTTCAGGCTCGAAGGCACAGCAGCATCAAAATGCGAAACCAGGCCGGTAACAGCTAAAATCAGAAAAACGATCCCGGAAATAAAAACGGCCCCAAGGGCTGCCTGCCAGCCGTACTGAGCCGCTACCACAAAGGCGAAAAAAGCATTCAAGCCCATTCCGCTGGCCAGGGCAAAGGGATAATTAGTCAAAAGCCCCATCAAAATAGTGGTCACTCCGGCGGCAATAATTGTCGCTGTCATGACTGCGCCAAAATCCATACCGGCGGCACTTAAAATATCGGGATTGACAAAGATAATATAGGCCATAGTCATAAAAGTGGTTATGCCGGCGGTTATTTCAGTTTTCGTATTGGTGTTATTCTCTTTAAATTTGAAAAACTTCTCCATCATGCTCCTCCTTGTTATTCATCTTCAACCAGAATCAGACCAATTCACAACAGGAATTGATAAGTCATCTTCAATATGCCCGGTTTGTGATCGGCAGTACCAGGTTCACCTCCCGGAATAATATTAAAACCCGGACAGATAGGCATCGAGTGAAACCTACCCGTCTGGGCTTTTATCCCTCCGGTGTGACACCCTTAAAAAGAATTCGTGGAACATTCGCAGCTTTTTAGGATGCCTGTGCCACTTGGACCAGCCCGGGACAGACAGAACGCAGCGTTTTTTAATAACAGCTCCACCCGGCGGAACCCTAGACACACTTTCCCTCGTTACAGACTTTTTTCCGTCGTTAACAAAGTATATTTTTCGCCGTCCAAATTTATTTTCCTTCAAAAATATAAAATAAAATGCTAAATCTACAAGGGCCCGCTAAGCCACAGGGACAGTTCTATCGTCTTTCCCTTCGGCCTACGCTGCGCTTCGGGACGCTCTAGCCGTCCCCCTGGCACCGCTGAGCAGGCTAACGGCAGGATTTTTCCTTACCAGAGCAGAACATATTAACAGCGTAACTGCAGTTTAAATTAAACCCTGCAATCTAGATGATTTATAACCAGGTTTAAGCTGGCTGCACCGCTTGATAATAATAATGGAGGGATAAAGATGGAAAGACAACTGCAAGAAATTGCCGGATTGATGGCCGTTGCCGCCCGCACAGCGCCGAAAAGCAAGGGAGAAGACTTTATTGAAATCAAAGTATTGAGCAAAGAAAAAACCGCCGCCCTTTCTGAAGCTATGCTTAAATATGGTGAGGATAGCCAGAAACCAAATTTCGACCGGGACGGAAAAAATGTGGCTCATTCAGATGCCGTGCTCCTGTTAGCTCTCAAAAATGCGGCCCCGCTCGGCCTTGATTGCGGAGCATGCGGTTATGATACCTGCATTGAGCTGGAAGACAAGCTCACTAAAGGCCCGGAATTCTCAGGGCCGCTTTGCGCCTGGCGCCTCACTGATCTCGGTATTGCCCTGGGTTCAGCCGTTAAAACGGCCTCCCTGTTCAATGCTGACAACCGCATTATGTACCGCATCGGTGTGGTCGCCCTAAAGAGCGGCATAATCGATGGTGAAATGGCCGTCGGCGTTCCCATCTCTGCCACGGGTAAAAACATCTACTTTGATCGTTAATCAATAAAATTTAAAATAGTGCTTGACAGCCTCGCAAAGCTATGCTAATCTTTTGAGCTAAGAAGATAAGGTAATACCGATGACAGGAACTAGTAACCTGGAGAGGGTCATTTAAGAGAGCCGGTTGGAGGAAATAGAATTTTCCAAAGCTGAAATTCCGGTAATGATGCACCTGGTGAATGGCTCCTGGAGGGGCCGGCTGAAAGTAAGGCTTTAGTGTTTGGCCCTACAAGTAGACCCGGACGGAACTTTCACCGTTACAAGAAAGCAGGTCTGAGAAAAGTATAAACCTTTTTTCGCATCTGACAAAGTGACCTTTTTATTTAAAGGTAACCAGGGTGGCACCGCGAACAACTCTCGTCCCAGGACGGGAGTTTTTTATTTATAAAATACTAAATTACTGGAGGGAAAGAAAATGAAAGAACGCAAAATTACCCTGTCTGAAAAGGAAATACCTAAAAAATGGTACAACATCCAGGCTGATATGCCCAATCCCATGCAGCCACCGCTTAACCCGCAGACCAAAAAGCCGGCCGGCCCGGACGATTTAAGTGCCATATTCCCCATGAGCCTGATCGAGCAGGAGGTATCTTCTGAGCGCTGGATCGATATCCCGGAAGAAGTCCTGGATATCTACAGCCTCTGGAGGCCAAGCCCGCTTTACCGGGCCTACAACTTAGAAAAAGCCCTGGGCACCCCGGCGCGTATCTACTACAAACATGAAGGAGTCAGCCCGGCCGGCAGCCATAAGCCCAACACTGCCGTTGCCCAGGCCTACTACAACAAACAAGCCGGAGTAAAAAGACTTTCCACCGAAACAGGCGCCGGACAGTGGGGCTGCTCACTGGCCCTGGGCTGCAATTACTTCGGCCTGGAATGCTCGGTTTACATGGTCAAGGTCAGTTTTCATCAAAAGCCGTACCGCAAATCCCTGATGCAAGTCTGGGGAGCAGACGTTTATGCCAGCCCCACTGACATGACCAATTCAGGCCGCGATGTGCTGGCTAAAAATCCCGACTCTTTAGGCAGCCTTGGCATCGCTATCAGCGAAGCTGTAGAAGATGCCGCCGGCAGAGATGACACAAACTACTCCCTGGGCAGCGTTCTCAACCACGTCATGTTACATCAAACCATTATCGGTTTGGAGTGCCAGAAGCAGTTTAAACTGGTTGATGATTACCCCGATTATGTCATCGGCTGCTGTGGTGGCGGTAGTAATTTTGCCGGGATCAGCTTCCCCTTCATCTACGATAAAATCACCAAGGATAAAAATATCCGGGCCATCGGGATAGAACCGAAAGCCTGCCCCACCCTGACCAAAGGCGCTTTTACCTACGACTTTGGTGATGTAGCCGGCTATACTCCGCTTATGATGATGTATACTTTAGGCCACGATTTTATGCCCAATGGCATTCATGCCGGCGGTCTGCGCTACCACGGTGAATCGCCTCTGGTCAGCCAGCTCTATAAAGATGGGCTGATTGAAGCCAGAGCATACGGACAGGAAGGCGTCTTTGAAGCAGCCCTCACCTTTGCCCGCACCGAGGGGATTCTGCCCGCGCCTGAAACTGCCCATGCCATCAAAGGAGCAATTGATGTAGCCTTAGAATGCAAGGAAGCGGCTGAAGAAAAAACTATTCTCTTTAATTTAAGCGGCCATGGCCACTTTGACCTGACCGCTTATGATGACTACCTGGCCGGCAAGATCCAGGATATTGAATATCCGAAAGGGTTAATCGACCAGTCCATCGCCTCGCTGGAAAAACTCCTTTAGGCTGGTCTAAAATAATGGCGCTGCGGCCTGGTCTGTTAGATTAAATCCAAACCAGTCTGCAGCGCTTATTTCTTCATTTATTTCCCTTTAAAGTTCCCTTTACGAGCAGTTTTAAAATGTTTGTAACTACCCGGGCCTATCCCGCTAAGCCACAGAGAGCCATTCCACCATCTTCCCTTTCGGCTTTAAAGTTGAGCTTTAAAGGCCGCTTTAACCGTCCCCGTGGCGCCGCTTATCATTCAATAAGGACAATAGGATCAGTAATTACAAATATTTTAAATGACCTTTATAGCTCTCTTACCGAAAGGGACTGGCTTTTCATGTTTCTGTGTAAATAATAAAAAGCCCCCACCTTGCTTAAAAGCAGGGGCTTTCGCCAGATCTTATTATTTTTAAACGGCATTTAATTTAAATAAACAGGGCAGGTTTACCCTACATCATCGGCATTCCGCCGCCGGGCATTCCGCCGCCCATGCCGGGCATTCCGCCACCATCGTCTTTATCTGGCATGTCTGTTACTACCGCTTCAGTAGTCAGGAACAGGGCAGATATACTTGCGGCATTCTGGATGGCTGAACGAGCAACTTTAGTTGGGTCTACAATACCGGCCGGAATCAGTTTTTCAAATTCACCGGTCATGGCATTGAAGCCGATTCCTTTTTCCATACCCTTTAATTTCTCAACGATAACCGTTCCTTCAGCGCCGGCATTGTTGGCAATCACGCGAACCGGATCGTTCAGCGAATTTTTAACGATGCTTACACCGGTCTGCTCATCACCGGAAAGTTCATTTTCCAGCTTTTCAACGGCTTCAATCAGGGCAAGATAGGCGATTCCACCGCCGGGAACAATCCCTTCTTCAACGGCGGCCCGGGTTGCCGAAAGGGCGTCTTCTATACGCAGTTTCCTTTCTTTCATTTCAGTTTCAGTAGCGGCGCCAACCTCAATTACAGCTACTCCACCGGAAAGTTTAGCCAGGCGCTCCTGCAGTTTTTCTCGATCGAAATCAGAAGTGGTATCTTCAATCTGAGTGCGAATTTGGGCAATGCGCTTCTTGATCGAATCAGTATCGCCATAACCGTCTACGATCACACTTTCTTCTTTGCTAATCCGGACCTGGCGGGCACGGCCGAGCATGTTGATTTCTACATTCTTAAGCTCAATACCGAGATCTTCAGAAACTACTTCTCCGCCGGTCAATACAGCAATATCTTCAAGCATTTGCTTGCGGCGATCTCCAAAACCGGGAGCCTTAACCGCTACGCAGGTAAAAGTGCCGCGCAGTTTATTAACTACTAAAGTTGCCAGCGCTTCTCCTTCTACATCTTCAGCGATTAAAAGCATTGATTTGCCCTGCTGAACAATTTTTTCCAAAAGCGGCAACAGTTCATGAATGTTGCTGACCTTGCGGTCTGTTAGCAGGATGTAAGGCTCTTCTAAAACCGCTTCCATTTTTTCAGTATCAGTTACCATGTAGGGGGAAATGTAACCGCGGTCGAACTGCATCCCTTCCACTACTTTTAGATCGGTGGTAAAACCTTTAGACTCTTCAACAGTGATTACACCGTCTTTACCAACCTTTTCCATCGCTTCAGCAATCAGTTCACCAATCGCATCATCATCGGCAGAAATTGAGGCCACGTGAGAGATATCTTCCTTGGTTTCAATGGGGTTGCTCATCTTTTCCAGTTCAGCAACCGCTTTTGTTACTGCCTTTTCAATACCGCGCCGCATAATCATGGGGTTTGCTCCGGCAGCGATATTTCTTAAGCCATCACGAATAATGGCCTGAGCAAGCAGGGTTGCGGTGGTAGTTCCATCACCGGCAATATCGTTTGTTTTGGTAGCCACCTCTTTTACCAGCTGGGCTCCCATGTTTTCAAATGCATCTTCCAGTTCAATTTCACGAGCAATGGTTACCCCGTCGTTGGTGATCTGGGGAGAACCAAATTTTTTATCCAAAACTACATTACGGCCTTTCGGCCCCAGGGTTACTGTAACCGTGTCCGCCAGCTGATTAACTCCTCTTTCCAGCGCACGCCGGGCTTCATCTCTGAATATGATCTGTTTTGCCATATTATAAAACCTCCTTCTCAATGGTTAAACTACTCTAAACTAAGCTAAAATCAGTGCAACTAATCTACCAGGGCCAGGATATCATCCTGCCGCAAAATCAAATACTCCTCGCCGTCTACCTTCACATCAGTGCCGGCATAGCGGGAAAAAATTACCTTATCGCCAGCCTTAACTTCCATATCGAGCTTGCTACCGTTATCCAGGACCTTACCTGATCCGACAGCCATTACTTTACCCTCCTGCGGCTTTTCCTTGGCCTTGTCGGGTAAAACAATACCGCTGGCTGTTTTCTCTTCAGCTTCCAAAACTTTGACAACAACTCGATCTGCTAGTGGCTTGAGATTCATGCAACCTGCCTCCTTTTTGCTTTTTATCCTTTAGCAGCACTCTAAGTGAGTGAGTGCTAATAAGCTCATAATTAATAATACTGCAAAGCCTGAAGACGGGCAAACATAATAAAAGGCCTGCTCAGGCCTTTTATCGTATCATTCAATGTTTATCCCAGCTTTTCACCACATATCAAGGTTTTTCTACGATTAACTTCTTTTTTCTCTTTTCATAAGCCATGCATATTAAAAATCTAAAAACAACCCAGCTGGCAACCGATGATTTTCACTCCCAGCTCGTTGCAGGTTTTGCCTACTTCAGCCGTTTCCAAGCCTGCTTCTTCGGCGATGGCAAAAGCTTTCTGGCAGGGCAGCTTCGAATTATCAGCCGCCGCCAGGATTTTATCTTTTAACTGCTCCGTCTGATTACTGGCCATTAGCACACCTCCTCACTGTTATATCATTACAAGCTTATTATTTCCCCTTCAATTGAGTTGCCATTGACCCAGAGGCGCCCGCAGGTCGGTTTCCCACTGCGGCGCGGGTCGATCAACGATCCGGGATTAAAATAAAGGGTTCCCTCATACATTTTATGGACCGGTTTATGCAGGTGGCCAAAAACCACGGCTTGCGGCCTTTCTGGTTTAAAAATCGCGCCAAGCTGTTCCGGATCGGCCTGGCGTCCCAGGAAATCGCCATGCAGCAGGCCGATTGAAAACAAGCCGGTTTTAATCAGCTTAACCCTGCCCAGTTTTTTCTGCAGCAAAGCCGAATCCATATTGCCGGCCACCGCCTCCACCGGGGCCAAAACATTTAGTTCTTCAATAATCTTTTCATCAACCAGGTCTCCGGCATGCAGGATCAGCTGAACACCTTCGAATAAACGAAACACTTCCGGCGGGATAAAACGGCCCCGGCTGGGGATATGAGTATCAGAAATAACCCCGATTGCTGTTATATCCTGTGCATAATGTACGGTTTTAACCTCAACCATTAAATCACCTGCCGTTTATTTTAATCCACCGGTTTTTTAGTATGCATCCATTTTTTTTATGCTCTAGTACTACAGCGCAGCGAAAGATTAGAGTTAAGCGGTGCCATGGGGACGGTTTGAGCGTCCCGAAGCGCAGCGCAGGCCGAAGAAAAGACGATGGAACTGTCCCCGTGGCTTAGCTGGCTCTGGTTCCCGGCATAAGTTTCGCTGTAGTGCTAGTTTAATGATAACATTAAATACGCTTTTAAAATATAGAGTATTTGTAACTACACAGCCTATGCTGTCATGATCCAGTAACGCCTGCTGGAGAAAGCTAAAGCGAGCATTTTTTCTTCAGCAGGAGACCGCAGCTAAAGATAGCTTAGTTAATCCGCTTATTTCAAATATAATCAACAGGGCCCGGCGTTATTAAAACAGCTCAAACAGGAACTAATGCCTGAAGTGTAGAATTGATAGGTTTAGTGAAATGGCGCTTTAAAAACAGCAACCGGGTGATTAATATAATAAAGCGGGCCTGAGGGCCCCAGCCTGTTTTAAATTAATCCTGCAAACCTGAAATAAAAACCTAGACGATCATCAGGTAAAAGCCTGAGGTGAAAGCTTTTAAAACGCCGGCAACGCGAAATCTGAAGCAATTAAAAAGCAGGATACCGGCCGCTTAAAACAACCATGGTCTAACAAAGGAGCCATAGTGATCTTACAACTATTAAAAGGAACATTCATAGGCCTGGCATTGATCTTACCCGGCCTGAGCGCCGGAACAGTGATCTTAATCCTGGGTTTCTACCGCCAATTCTTAGAAGATGTCTCCACCTTAAACTTTAAACCGTACCTGATCCTTTTTGGCGGCGTAGCTGCAGGAGGGTTATTAGGCGTCTTTACCATCAGTTATTTGCTTGAACACTTCAGTGTTATGATCACCTCTTTTTTACTGGGCATGCTGCTGGCTTCCGTCCCCATGGTGATCAACTCCAGGCACAGCCCCTCGCCCTTGCTGCGGCCACTGATCCTCTGTCTGCTCGGTTTTCTTTTTACCTGGTTTTATCTCTGTGAACCGGCCCGCACTTTTACCATCCTGCCCCCGGGCGGCTTTTTCCATTTCTTTATCGGGGGCACCCTGGCCAGCGCCACCATGCTTTTACCGGGAGTATCGGGAAGCGCAGTTTTGATCATCCTCAACCTCTATGAAGATGTTATCCTGGCCATCAGCACCTGGCAGTGGCTTAAAATGGCCTTTTTTACCGGCGGGTTCTTTGTAGGCTTTTTTATCCTGGCCCGTCTCATTTCCGCCCTCTACAGGCGCTACTCCACCGAAATATCTTTTCTGTTGGCCGGCATGATTATCGGATCCATCCGGGTCCTTCTGCCAGAAGAACCCAGCATTACTTTTTTTATCTTTGCCGCTTTAGGCGTTGTCACCGTTTTATATTTTACCCGCAGCCAGATCAGGCTCCCTAAGAAAAACTAACCTTTGTAACAACACAGCCCATGCTGTCATCATTAAATAAAGCCTGCTGAAGAAAGCTGAAGCGAGCACAGTTTTCTTCAGCAGGCAACCGCAGCTAAATATGGCTGAGCTGATACTTAGCTTTTATAAAAACGCTCATTTTTAAAAAACATATTTACAGCAGAAACGCTTTGATCTTAGCCGGCAAAAAAAGGGCAGTTATTTAAGGCTTAAAACTTGCGTACATCTTCAAAAGGCCTGCTTGCAAGCTAACCGCAGGAGAAAAGGCTATTTCTTTTTTAGCCCTGGAAGTATCAGCGAAGGTGTGAGGAGGGTCTCCGGCCTGGACCGGTTCGTATTTAATAGAAAGTTTTTTTCCGGACAGCTTCTTTAAGATCGATAAAACCCCGTTAACAGAGATGCGGCTGCCGCCCCCGATGTTATAAACCCGGCCTGCAGCATTAGGAGAAAGCGCCGCAGAAAGATTAGCCGTTATGATATCATCAATATAGGTAAAGTCCCTGGTCTGCTCACCACTGCCGTAAATAACAATCTGCTCATCTTCATTTATCGCTTTGATAAACCGGTGAAAGGCCATGTCGGGGCGCTGGGCAGGCCCGTAAACCGTAAAATAACGCAGGCTGACTGCAGGCACAGCAAAATTTTGATAGTAAAGGTTGCAAAGATGCTCCGCCGCCAGTTTGGTAACTCCGTAGGGCGACAGGGGCCGGGGCAGATCATCTTCATGCATGGGCAGTTTACCGGTATGGCCGTATACCGATGAAGAGGAAGCGTAGACAAAGCGCTCCGGCTTACTATCCCGGGCCCATTCCAAAAGGCGCTGGGTAGCGAGGACATTGTGCCTGGTATAATGGGAAAACTCTTTTCCCCAGCTGGCCCGCACTCCGGCCTGGGCAGCCTGGTGGAAAACAATATCTACATCCTTTACCCTGCTGCTCGCTATATCCGCCAGATCTGCTTCAAGCAGTTTAAACCCCTTTGCCTCAAGCAGGGAGGTAGCGTTATTTTCTTTAAGCCGGCGGTCATAATAATCGGTAAAACAATCTATGCCGGTTACCCGGCAGCCAAGCTCCAGCAACCGCCTGGACAAATGCGAACCTACAAAGCCGGCCGCCCCGGTTACCAGGCAGTGTTTGCCGTTCATTTTAGCATGGTAAGCATAGCTATTAGCTTTGGTTTCTGCAGGGCTGCTTTCAGTTCCGGTCTGCTTTGGACTCAATTTTTACTTCCTCCCGTGCTTAACGCTTTTATGGTAAATATTCTTCAATTGAACGGCTTTACGCGCAAAAAACTTTCTGCAACATTTTAAAATAATTCCCAGCAGGCCCCTACTCTTTACCTCCGGCCAGGATCAAAGAGCTCTTCAAGCGCTTCTTCCTTACTGCTCTGGTCCAGCGCCAGGTAATAGATATCGCCTTTGGCGGCGGTAAAATATACGCCCTCCAGAGAAAATTCGTAAATAGCGTCCGCTTCCAGGCGCTCAGCGGCAAATAAAGCCAGGGCAGTGATCTGGTTAAAATTCAAATCGGTGCGCACATGCTCGCGGTAGGCGGCGTAGGTGGGAATAACGTAGCGGAAAAGGCCCACTTCTTGAAAATACTCAAAAGTGGCGAACAAAAGCCCTTTCTGGCGTTCCATCCGGTTTAAATCATCCCTGGCATCCTCTTCCCGGTACGTCAAATAAGTCAGGTAGCCCCGGCCGTCTAACATCTGCGGACCGGCCTGTAAGGATTCCTGTGGGGTGGGACCGACCATGTCCTCTTCCACCTCGTAGTAAACCCCGCCCAGAGAGTCGATCAGCTGTTCTAAGCCCTGTATATCCATTGCCACATAATAATGCAGCTCAATCTCTTCTAAGAGCTTACCAATGGTATCAACAGCGTAGCGCATCCCTTTTTCATGCTGCTGCGCCAGGTTCTCTTGTTCTCCGGCTGCCTCAAAACCGTAGCTGTAAGACTGGCGAATCCGATCTTTTTCCCCGGTGCGGGCAATTTCCACATAAGAATCGCGGGGAACGGCTAAAAGGGTAACCGAATCGCGGTCAAAATTAAGCGAAGCGATTAAAATAGTGTCCACAAAATAGACTTCACCGAAGGTGTTGTCTTCCCTGCGGTTGTGCAATCCTAATATGGCTACATTAACCAGCCGGTCATCAAAATGGGCTTCAATCTCTCCCCTGCTGCCAAAATCATGCCGGAATAACGAAGCGGGATTGTAATAAACCTGGTAGACTCCGGAAAAGATGATCGAAAAAGAAACCAGGATGATCGAAAAAACGATCCCCAGGGAAATATAAAGCCTCGCTTTACTGGAAAGATTGTCCATAATCTGTCCTGCCCCTTCTAATCGCTATGCTCTTCTTCGCTAACCTCTTCTGTTTGTTCCTCCGCTATATCCTGATCAGTTTCACCGGTGCTATCTTCACCGGAACCCGGTTCATCTTCACCCTGCAGGTCAGTTCCCTGCTCATCAGCGGGAACTTCGGGTTCTTCTGAAGTCTGATCCTGATTGGACTGATCTTGATCTGACTGATCATCGGGCAAACCGGGAATACGCTCTTTTTCTTTCTCTTCCTCTTCTTCTTGATCATTTCTAAAGAATCTGCTTCTTTCTTCCTCCCGTCGCAAGCGCTCCTGCTCTTCTAAATATGCGGGAGTATCTACGAGCACAATGTGAGGCCATCTTTCTGCCTCTATGCCATAAACTTCTTTGATTATTTCGAGCCGATCATCCTGCGCTAAAATTTGGTACCAAATCCCGTCTTTGGTCTGACCTCTGCCCGGTAATACATAAAACTCGAGGTCTTCCACCCTTAAATCGCGGGCATAGTAAGCCAGGGCGGCAATCTGGGTATAGCTGAGATCGGTTTCCACGTAATCTTTATAGATGCGGTAAGTAGCCGGAATATCGGTTAATTTACCTTCCTCGCGCAGGTAGACAAAGGTTTGGGTCAGCAGGCTAATCTGCCGCTCAATCCGTCCGTAATCCTGATCGGTGGCTTCATCGCGGTACTGCAGGTAACGCAGGTAAGTCTTACCATCCATAATCTGAGGGCCCTCGGGTACCAGGACCCGGCCAATTTCCCAGTGTTTATCATAAATGGTCTCTTCCACTTCGTAGTAAACCCCGCCCAGGGCATCAACCAGCTCGATTACTGAATACATGTCTACGGAAATATAATAGTGAATGGGAATATCACCCAGAGTCTGGCTGATGGTATTGATGGTATACCTGATCCCCGCCTGGTGTGAATCTTCGCCCGCTCCGTACTTGTAGCCGAAAAAATAAGAGTGGTTAATCTTATCGTGCATCCCGCCCATGCCGTAAATGGGTACGTACGCATCCCTGGTGATGCGCACCACCGCTACTTCTCCGGTACCAAAATTGATGGAAAGTACAGCGATCATATCGGGGCGAAACATCTCTTCGCCCATTCTTTCCCGGCTCCAGCCGCGATCAAAGCCGAGCACCGCAATATTGACCATATGGCTCGAAAAGGCCTCGCTGACCGTATAATCCTGCTCAAAGTTTGCACCATCCAGCAAGACCCGCTGCGGCTCCTGCACATCGCTGTAAAAATTATAGCTATAACCGGCCACTCCGATCAGCATGAGCAGCAGGGCGCCGGCTAAAGCCAGAATGACCTTCTTGAAGCGTCGCTTGCGCTGTTTATGCCTGCCGCCCCTGGTGCCGTTATCGTTTGTTTTGCTATTAAAATCACTTTCCAGCTGATCGTACCAGGGCGGCTCCTGAGCAGCTTTCTTTGGCTCAGGCTGCGGTTGCTGTTTTCCTAAAGACGGGTTTTCTGCTGACGGTCCGTCCGGGCCGCTAAAAGTCTCTTTTTCAGGTTGCCCGGCATTTTCTGAATGAGCTTTCTCCCGGTCTTGATCACGGCCTTTGGCCATCAGCACCACCCTCCTTTCGCGGTAAAATCTCTATATTAAGGCAAAACTTCTAAAGACATAATCTGCTTTCAGGCCGGCTAAAAAACAACCGGCAAAGCAGGTTTAAGGCAGGCACATTTCAATCTCAAAGCAGCCTGGAACACTGCAAAGTCTTCTTAAAAACCCTATTTTTATCCTAGATCCAAATTATAACATACAGGGGAGATTTTCAACCTTTTTGCCGCTTAAATAGCACTGATCAGTCCAGAGGTAATCCCATTCTCCAAAGCGCCCCACTGAAAGTATGCCCTTTTTCTCTAAAAATTCCAGGATTATCCTGCGTTTATCCTGCATCCCCTTTTCAAAGACCACATTGGCATAGGGCAGGATGCGGCAGTCGGTCACAGCCAGATCTGAAGTTTTAAACAGGCCCATTTTTTCAGCTGCTCCGGTGACATGCTCAAGCAGGGTCTCTTCTGCCATGGGCAAAGGCTTATACCGGGAAAAATAGGTCTCAAACTGCAGGGAGCTACAACCTTCCGGGGCATTATCGGGCGATTTACGGTAAGGGGCATGCCCTCTGGCCGGCAGTATTTCCCGATCGTAGATGTAAAACCAGAGATGATCGCCGGCCTGCGGCACTTTAAGCCCAATGGAAACCAGGGCAATAGCAGTAGCCCACAATTCCCCGGCGGCCTCTAGAACCGGAGCGGGCGCATTATCGATCATTTTAGCTATCTCCGGCAGGGGCAGGGAGCTAACCAGGTGTTCATAATGTTCCTTGCTGCCATCCCGGCACTCCACCACCTGGCGCTGTGTATCAATCCTGACCACTTCTTTGCCGGTCCGCAGATCCAGTTCTTCAACCAGCGGGTCAAAAATAGCCCTGAAGCCGCCCCGGCGGGGATAATAAAGCTCTGGCAGATAGTATGTTAAGGGGGTGTCATCGGTCATGGCCCCGAAGAGAACTTCTTCCAGGGATGGGCGGTAGAGGCGGTTGCCGATCCAGTCCGTGCTTAAGTCTTCAGGGGGCACGGTCCAGTATTTTTCAGTATAGCGAGCCGGGTAGCGATCGGCGATAACCTGTCCAAATTGTTCGTACAGCCAGGAGCGATAATTAGATCCTTCTTCCCGGGCGGGCCTTTCTATAAAGCTCTTGATCGCCTCCACCTTTTCTTCTGTCGGCAGCGGGTAGAGGTTGTTTTGCACCGGATGCTTTAACCAGCGTCCCTGTTCATAATTATAGGGTTCGGGACGGTGGGTGATCAGATCAGCCTTTTCAAGCAAAGCCGAATAAGCTTCGTTTTTACTGAAGGCAAAATGAACGGCGTGATCAAAGCGAAAACCTGCTTTATGGAAATGATCGCACAGCCCCCCGTAGCGCTCCCTTGCTTCTAATAATACCGTTTCTTTTCCGGCCTTCCCGGCATGATAGGCCGCCGAGATGCCGGCCGGGCCGGCGCCTAATACTAAGATTTCGGCCATGTCAACCTCCCCAGGGCCTCTTTGCTCAAACCGCGGGCCGCTTCGCGGTTAAATAAAGTCGGCACGGTTAAAAGCAATATTCTAAAATCCATTAAAAGCGAATTATCGGAAACATAATAAAGATCGTAGCGCAACTTATCGCGGGTATTGGTGGCATAATAGCCGGCCACCTGGGCCAGGCCCGTAATTCCCGGTTTAACCAGGTGCCGCAGGTTGTATTCAGGCATTTCTCCTTGGAACAAAGCTACAAAATAGGGGCGTTCCGGGCGGGGCCCCACAATACTTACGTCCCCCCGTAAAACGTTATAAAGCTGGGGCAGCTCATCCAACCGCGTAGCCCGCAGGAAACGCCCGACAGGGGTAACCCGGTCATCTTCTTCGGTGGAAAAAACCGGTCCGCTTTTTTCCTCAGCGCCGGTGATCATGGTGCGCAGCTTGTAAAGAGTAAAAATGCGGTTTCTGAAGCCGACCCTTTCCTGGGCAAAAATAACCGGGCCCGGTGAAGTCACTTTGATCAAAATGCTCAGCAGCAGCATCAAAAGCAGGGCCGGGGCGGCCATTACCAGAGCCAGGGTTAGATCAGAGAGCCGCTTGCTGAAAAGGCGGCTGAAGGTGATCTGCATATCTCGGCACTCCACCACCGGGGTGTCGTGCACCTGGGTAATCATGGCCCTGGTGAGAATAATTTCATACAAACCCGGTACAATAAATACTTCCCGGTTGCTGTCAAAACATTCCCGGATCACCCGGTTTTTATCTTCCAGCTCTAAAGTGCCGGTGATCATCACCGCATCCACCTGCGGCAGCCACTCTGGAAACTCTTCAACCTGGTCCGGCCCGATCACCTTGACCACTTCAAAAACCCCGCGGGGCAGGCACATTAATTTTTCCAAAGCCTGCTCCACTTCTTCTGCGCTGCCCAGCACTAAAAGCTTCTTCTGGCCGTGAATCCAAAGCTCCAGACGCCAGTAGAGCAGGCGCCAGCTGACAAGCAGAGCCAGCTGCAACAGCGGGGCAGCCAGGAAAACACCCTGCTGAAATATAAAAGCCCTGGTCCAAAAAGCAAAGAGCACACTGAAAAGAGCGAGGCCGATTACACCGGTAATCAGTGAACGTATAACCGGCATCAAACCGCTTAGCTGCCTGGAGTAAAGGCCGAGATTGTTAAATAAAAAAGCGGTCACCAGGGATATTAAGGGCAGAAGTAAAAACAGTGGTTCCAGCTGAAAACCCTGCAGATCACCGGTCACGAATACAAAGGCAAAATATAGCCCCAGGTTGACCAGTGAAATATCTACCAGGGCAACCAGCCATTTGGGTATACCGCCGGTTTTTACGTGACCCCCATCTTTAGTAAACCCCATTATCAACTCACTCCGCCCGACATTTAAGCTGTGAAAATTTGTGCTGCTGCTTATAGCTCTTTACTTTATCATTCTCCTGTTTTATCTTCTTGATTTTAGCTTCGTTTTCCTGCCTCTGGCCCGCCGGCGGTTTTTAATCAGCCCTTTTTTACAGGTTCATAATCAGGCTCAAAAGACCGGTAGCGAAAAAGGCCGCGCCCCATCTGGATCAGGTTGCCTAAATAAACCAGGTAATAGTACCACTTTTTAACTACCCCGATCCATACCGCCACAGTCAGGTTAACCAGGACGGGCAGCGGCGGCCAGACCAGATAGAGCGGTAAAATAGCCACCAAACCGGCCAGAACCAGAAAAGGATAGGGATAATAACGGATCAATGAAGTAAGGCTCCCTTCCCGGTAGCGGGCCGCTACCACCTGCCCGGCCCCGCAGAGCTCTTTGCCCCGGTAACGGGGTAAAAAGTTGAGTTTCAGCTTATCTGCCAGACCCAGGTAAGGAGTATAGTGATCGGCCATGGAAAGGTCAACAGCCCTGACCACACCGCCCCCTGCCTGCACCCGGCTGTAGAGATCGATCTCCTCGAGCTGGCTGACAGCCGGGTTCCAGCTGCCTGCTTTTAAAACCTCTGCTTTTCGGTAGATTACAGCCCCGCCGTGGTATGCAGCCGGCCGGCCCCACTGTTTTACCGGCCCCATCTCTTTTCTGGAAAGGACCACATAATCTCGTCTCTCTATCACCCTGTTCTCTTCATCCAGGTAAATATTGCGGGTACGGCCCACAAAACCGGCTGTCCCGGTCGGCAAAAAAGCCGCTTTTTCTCCCCGGATTTCTTTTAACCGATTAAGAAAAGACTTAAATTCTTCCCGCAAAACCATGTCCCCGTCTAAATATAAAATCCACTCTCCAGAAGCTTCCCTGGTGCCAATATAGCGGCCTGTCCCGGGTCCGCATACAGATTGTTCCGCTACCCGGTAGACTTTTGCGCCGGCCACCAGAGCAGCCTGGATACTTTCATCGGTGGACTGCGAATCCACATAGATCCATTCCACTGCATTGCCCCAGGGTAGGGATTTAAACAGATCCGGCAGGCGCCCGGCCTCATTTCTGCCGATCACCACCACCGAAAGCCAAATTTTTCTGGGATGCTCATGGTCTTTTTGATTGTTTTTAAAATCCTGCTCCATGGTCTTTACTTTTCCTTTCAAACCTTTTACATAACCTTATCCCGGAAAAACCGGTGCCATAAAATACTAAACTGCAAATTGACCCCCTATAAACTTATTTCAAATCTGCGGTTCCGGGATCGCTATAATAATCTCTGCTAAAAGGTGCAGGACTTCAGAATTAAGGGCCTTATCATGATGCCCTTTCAATATTTAATCCGGCCTGCTTGAAGATCAGCAAGTGCAGTTTTATTAAGCAGGCTGGGCAATTACTAAAGATTAACCTTTAGGTGTTCAATGCTGATGCCTGGTCATAATCGCCTTGATATCTTCAAAGCGGTTGCGCCAGGTCTGCTGCCGGGCAAAATTGCGCCCGGCTTCCTTTTCTTTCGCCCCGGCACGAAGGGCTTCTCTCAGGGCCACTACAAACCCTTCCCGGTTACGATAGGCATAAAGCGGCCCCCGCATGGCTCCCAGTTCCCGCAGCGGCGGGGCCACCACCGGCAAGCCGCAGGCCAGGTATTCATAATACTTAATCGGATTAACCGCCTCGGTTAAATCATTCAGACGGAAAGGAATCAAACCTAAGCTGGCCTGCTGCAGGTAGGCCGGAGCAAGCCGGTGAGCCCTGGGGCCAAGCCAGGTGATGTTTTTCTCTTTTAGTAAAATTTGCAAAGCGGGCTTCAGGTTTTTATCGGTCAGGGGACCGATGAGCAAAAAGTGGAGATCTTTCATGGCCAGGACACCGTGGGCCAGGGTTTCTAAATCAAAGCGGGTATCAAGGGTCCCCAGGTAAACAGCCACCGGCTTGCCGTCAGCGGGAAAATCAGCGGGTTTTTCCAGGGCCGCTTCAAAAAAATGATCCTCCACCCCGTTTGGCAGGTAATAGACCTCTTCCGTCCGCACTTCCCTAACCCAATCCAAAAGCGATTGCGATGTAGCCAGGACAAAATCGACCCTCCGGATCATCTCTTTTTGAAGCTCCCCCACCCCCGGCGGTATGCGCCTGAACTTATCAAGCCGGTCGGCCAGGCGGTAGCAGCTTAAATTATGCGGGATCAGATCCAGCAGGCTTAAGGCTACCGGGCCGGCGCACCAGAGCAGGTCGGCCGGGTAAAACCCGCTGTTCTTCAACTTATTATTCAGGGCAGGCAGGCAGAAACGGTACTGGTTGCGCCCGATATAATTACTGCGCAAAAAAGGCAGGTTGTAGTAAAAAAGGAAGCTGAAAGGCACCAGCCAGTCGATACCGTCCACCCGGTGCCCGCCATGCCGCCAGATTCGGAAACGGTGACGGTTTAAGGCATCAGGCTTAAACAGGTGCAGGGGGCTGAGCGCCGGCCCCAGCCACAAACAGTCATGGCCGTCTTCCTTGAACAGGCGGATGTATTGGTGCGAACCGAGCGGATCGGGCCGATCTAAGTTGTGAGACTCGGCAAAAATTACTTTCATACTATTTCAGGAACTCCTTGCTCAAGTTATGATCTGTTCGTATGTGTCCATTTAACCTGCCGATCATAAAATAACAACAGCTACATCGGCCAATTTATCCCTAAATCAACTAAATCTATTATATCGCCAAAACAACAATTGATCAGGCAAAAATTAACCAAACAAGGATAAACAGCAAAAATATTTTAGTACTACAGCGAAAGATTAAGAGTTAAGCGGTGCCATATGAACGGTTCAAGCGTCCCGAGCGGTGCCATGTGAACGTTAAACGGTGCCATGTGAACGTTTGAGCGTCCTGAGCAGTGCCATGGGGACGGTTCGAGCGTCCCGAAGCGCAGCGTAGGCCAAAGGGAAGACGATGGAACTGTCCCCGTGGCTTAGCGGGCTCTGGTTCACGACATAAGTTTCGCTGTAAGTAGCAATAATTAAAAGGAAAGGCCACCTAATGTTTGAAGGTAGATTAACGTTGCCAATTCCTGTATTGATGATTAATGCCTCCTAAACCCAAAATTCAGAGTTGACATAACCTGGGACAAGGGACCTGTCCCCGTGTCCCAAAGGCAAAACTAACCATACAAGGGTGACCATTGGAGTTGACATAACCTGGGACAAGGGACCTGTCCCCGTGTCCCAGGGTTTTAGTTGGCCAGGGAGGCTTTTAGTATGGCCCGCACGTCTTCCAGGCCGGCCGGGCAAAGGTTATTGCCGGAGCGCTCCGGGGTAAACATCTGCTCAGCCAGGGCCAGAGCATCTTTTGCTTCCAGGCCGTACTTTTTTAATAGCTCCCTTACCCCGATGACGTTAAAAAGCTCTTCCAGGCGCCGGGACAGCCCGCTTATTTCGCCACAACCGATCATCTGAGCTGCCATCTGCAATCGCCCGTCATCGTGTTTGGCGTTATAGGCCAAAAGGGCCGGCAGGGTAAATCCGCAGGCCAGCCCGTGCGGGACACCCAGGGCGGATGTTAGCGGGTAAGACATGGAATGAGCCAGGGCAGTTCTGGTTACGCTGATGCAAACACCGCCAAAATAACTGCCGGTAAGCATCATGGCCCGCCTTTCTAAATCCTGCGGCTTTTCCACCACTGCAGGCAGAATCGTTAAGACAATATCAATGGCCCGGGCGGCGTAGCTTATGCTGATCGGGCTGGCATTGCGGTTCCAGACCGATTCTAAGGCGTGGGACAGGACATCCAGGCCGCTAATAATAGTTGTTTCCTCCGGTAAGGACAGGGTCAGCTCCGGATCAAGCAAGGCAGCGTCCGGGTACAGATCGGGATGGATTAGGGAATACTTTTTGGTGCTCATATCATCCCAGATAGTAGCAAAAGGGGTGGCTTCGCTGCCGGTTCCAGCCGTTGTGGGAACAGCGATCATATATAGTGGGGGCCTGTCCGGCAGGGGCGCCTCCCCACCGAGGTGTTTTCGCAGGGAAAACTGCGCATCGTCAAGGCCCAGTAAAATACTGAGCGCCTTGGCCGTATCAAGGACGCTGCCGCCGCCGACTGCGATTACAGCATCAACCTCTTCATTTTCCAGAAAAGCCCGGTGCCCTTCTATGGAAGCAATATCGGGGTTGGGGCTGACCCGGTCAAGGACTGTTACCCGCCGCCCTCCTAAAAGCGCCTTTACCCGGCCGGTAAGACCTCTTGCTGTTGAGCCTGCTGAAGTGATAAGCAGAACCTGATCAGCGCTTTCTTCCGGCAGATAAGAGTCCAGCTCGTTTATCACTCCCGGTCCGGAGGCAACCTCTACCGGGTTGTAAAAAGACCACTTCCGGTCATAATGCATATTTATCCCTCCCGGCCCCTGGCAAAATAGTTTTTCGCCTTTTCTAAATCTTCACAGTCATCTATTTCCATGCAAAACTCATTATTAAGCTCCACCGGGTACAGGGCAAGATTTGAAAGCAGGTTATTCAGGGCATTTTCAGCATACACTGTAAGCTCTCCCTTAGCCTGGAAACGCTTCATTTCTGCCAGCCAGGCTGAGAAAACTTTTGCGGACAGCCTGTAAAAGGGGATCAGAAAAACGCTGTCTTCATCAAATAAGTCAACCCCGATCTTTTTAACCAGGCCTCTTTTTATTGTTGCCTTAAAATCTTTATCAGGAAGCTCAATGGTGGGATTGGTTAATACCAAATCGGGGTTGTCTGCTTTAAGCAGCTGCTCTAAAACCACCCGGTCAAATACCAGGTCACCGTGCAGCAGGATAACCTCCCCGCAGCCTTTTTCCATGATATAATCACCGGCCAGGATGAGTGAATAAATGTAGTTGGTCTGCGCGTAGGCGGGATTGTTGATCAGGCTGACCGGCGCTTTTTCAGGAAATCGTTTAAGATAATCCGCAATCTGATCCGCAAAAGGCCCCGTGGTAATTAAGATATTCTCAAGGCCGAAATCTTTAAAAATCCTCAGCTGCCGCCCCAGGATGGTTTCCTCTCCATCAATTTCCACCAGGCACTTGGGCCTGTTTTGGGTTAGCTCTTTCATCCTCGAGCCTGTTCCTGAATTTAGGATGATAACCTGAATCACTAGTGGCCCCCTTATTCATTGAATTACCCCATCTGTATAGCGGTCCTCATCTGGCTGCACTGCTATTTAAAAAGTGTGCCACCCGGCCCGGTTGCAGGCGTTTTTAAACCAGCCCTGCTTTTTTTAGCCTTCAGTTACACTATTTCCACACTAAAAAACCGCTCCAGGCAGTTTCAAGGCCTCTCTTACCGGCCCGCTTGCAAATATTTCATGAAAGCGGTTTTATTATCCTCAGGTGTGGTTTTCGGCCGGCCCAGATCTTTCCTGGCGCCTTTGCGGACGCGGATTTCAAGCAAAGCCGGGCCTTCTTCAGACTTAATTTTATCCAGGGCCGCTTCCAGCTGCCCTGCTGTATCGGCCCTCAGGGCCTGCTGGTAACCGCAAGCCCTGGCCACCTGCGGAAAGTCAACTTGAAATCCCGCTGTGGCCTGCCCGCCCACCGAATCGTGGGCGCTGTTGTTAAAAATCAGATGATAGAAATTATTAGCCCCGCTGTTTCCGCTGATGGCTAAAGCGCCCATATGCATGATTACCGCCCCATCGCCGTCAAAGCAAAACACCCGGCGCCCTGGCTTTTTCAGGGCGACTCCTAAAGCAATCTGGGAAGCGTGGCCCATGGAGCCGACGTTTAAAAAATCGCGGCTGTGCCCCCCGCCTTTTTTCTCGCGGTATTCATAAATTTCCCGGGACAGCTTACCGGTAGTGGAAACTACCACCTCTTCTGAATCCAGCCTGGCCAGGATTATTATTAGCGCCTCTTCCCGGCTCATCTTGTAAAATTCACCCGGCTTTTTTTCTGACCGGTAGGCGCTGAAGGTGCCCTTTTCCACCACCAGGGCAAAGGGCGCAGCTTTGGTGCGCATATAATCTGCCGCGTGGGCAACTACTTCTGCCGCTTCCTGCTCTTTAAAAGGCATGATTTTATATTCTATACCCAGGGTCTTTAAAAGGGGCAGGGTTATAAGCCCCTGCTTGATATGCTGCGGCTCATCGGGCACTTGCGGTTTTCCCCGCCAGCCGATTAAAAGCAGCATGGGGATATTGTATACCAGGGGATCTGCCAGGGAAACCAGGGGGTTAATGGCATTACCCAGCCCTGAATTCTGCATATAAACCAGGCCGGGACGCCTGCAGGCCAGGTATTGGCCCGCGGCCAGGGCCACTGCGTTACCTTCGTTGGCTGCAACCAGGTGGTTCTCAGGCGAAGCGTGGTCAGTTATGTAAGCGGATAAATCTGAAAGCAGGGAGTCGGGAACCCCTGTAAAAAAATCAATACCTTCTTTTTTTAAAGCTTCAAAAAAAAACCGGCACTCTATAATTTTAGCTACCCCCCGGGATGAGATGCAGGATGTCCTTAATGGGCATGCAGTAGTCTTCGCTTTCGCAGGCCCGTTCATTTTCTAAAATACAGCGGGCCGTATTGACCATGGCCGGATAAGCGCTTCTTAACAGATGGTTGGCATAGATCACGATATTCACCCCGGCTTCAGCTAGCTCGCTTTCTTTGACCAGGTTGTAGGTGGTGGGCACCGCCACCAGGGCTGCTTTTTTGTTAAACTTGCGGTATTCCCGGCAAAACTCAAATATTTCATCAGGTTCTTTTTCCTTGCTATGGATCATAATCCCGTCCGCCCCGGCTTTTAAGTAAGCGCGGGCTCTTTGCAGGGCATCTTCTACCCCGGCCTTTAAGATCAGGCTCTCGATGCGGGCAATAACCATAAAATCTTCCGCCACCTGGGCCTGTTTGCCCCTGGTGATCTTTTGACAGAAATTCTCGATGCTGTCCTGCTGCTGCTCCACTTCGGTCCCAAAAAGAGAGTTTTTCTTCAAACCGATTTTATCTTCAATAATAACCGCCGAAACGCCGAGCCTTTCTAAGCTTTTCACCAGGTAGGCAAAGTGCTCCACCTGCCCGCCGGTATCACCGTCCATGATAATCGGCTTGGTGGTAACCTCTAAAATATCATTGATCGTATTTAAGCGGGAACTGGAATCGACCAGTTCGATATCCGGTTTTCCCTTCACGGTAGAATCGCACAAACTGCTGACCCACATTCCGTCAAACTGCTTGACCATATCGCCCTGGCTTACTTTTAACTTCTCCACAATCAGGCCGGTCAGCCCGTTATGGGCTTCCATAACCCTGACCACAGGCTTTACGTCAAGCAGCTTGCGCAGGCGGTTAATGCGCAGCTGAGGAGTGGTCCCCACATCCTGTAAAGCCTGCTCCAGCATGCTCACCGATACGCCCTTGGTATATTCAACTTCTACCAGCTCTCCGCCCCATTCTTTTAATGCTTCGATCACTTTTTCCCTGATTTCCTGCTGCACACCGGTTTTCCAGTCATCACCGTGCACCACATAATCGGGCTTCAGTTTCATTAAATTGGGGACGTAATCAAGCGTATCCTGCGCGACAACCCGGCTGACCCCTTTTAAATTTTCAACAATTTTCTTGCGCTGTTCAAAATCTACTACAGGCAGCCTTTTATAAGTGGCTATAACCTCATCGGTTAAAATACCAACTGTAACATCGCCCAGTTTCCTGGCTTCTGCTATAACATTAATATGGCCATGATGAATGATATCAGCACTCATGGCCAGGTATACCTTTTTCATTTCTCACTCCCCTTTAACGGTGCTAAGCACTGTGCCTGCCAAAGTTTCAACGAGCACAGCTTCTTGCCTTATTATATTTCGCTAAAGAACAGAAAAATCCCTTTTTAAGGACCTGTTTAACTAAAACTATAGCTGTAGCAGGAAAATGACACCAGCGTAATCTCTGCCGGCCCTTCGCTTTGCCAGGGTAACAACCAAACCGTGCCCGCCGGCGCGGCCGGGCTTTAACTTTTCGCTGCAGCAGGGGATAAAAACTGATCCGAAAGGCTTTCCCGGGTAGATAGCTGAGCAGGTAGATCACCTGAAAACAGGCAATTTATAAGCTCAGCGGTTAAAAATGGCCACCAGTTTTTCAGGGCTGGTATGTTTAATGGCCCCGTCATCAAATATGAAAAACCAGTCTTTACGAGGCACCTGCCACTGGCCATAGCGGAAAACCAGGTAATCGCGGTAATCTTTCGGGACGGGAATACCGTCATAAAAAGAAGCGGTTTCCTTAAAAAACCGGCCCGGGATCCACATCATATAAACCTTGTAGGTGGTAGTCCAGGGCCAGTTGTGAAGCGAAACGGCCCCTTTCCTGATAAATATCTCCTGGATGATGCGGTGGGGCAGGGCATAAAGATAATAAAATAAATTCTTGTTTACAAAAGGATAGGGCATGCAGTAGACCTGCGGGCACCAGGCATAATTCTGTTCCTGTCTGAACAGGCTGATATCAATATCCAGAGAGGAACTTTTAAAACACGGCGAAAACTTGTATTTAAAATTCAGGCCGCGGTAATTTTTAACCGATACCTTGTAACCCCGTTTTTTAACAGCGGGCAGGATCTTTTTAAGCTGCTCTTCATTACCGGACCACATGCTAATATCCAGATCATGATCGCCTTCAATGACCCGGCCTTCCCGGGCCAGGCCAAGCAGGGTTCCACTGTCAATCCAGTATTCTACCCGGTATTCATTGAGCAAATTGCAGATCCAGTTTAATTCTGGGTTAAGGCTCATCTAATTTACTCCACTCTTAAGGGCTTATCGCTCCATCATCCTGCCAGTACAACCACCTATCCCTGGGCACCCGCCAATCCGGTCCGTATTTTAGGGCCAGATATTCCTGTGGATTACCGGGAACGGGCAGCTTACGCCCGGCCAGGGTTATGGTTTCCAGATTTAAAAAATATTTTTCATCCACGGCCATTTTAAAAAAAGGCCGGAAATAATACTGGCTTCTACCTGCACTATAACACAAAATATTCCATAGCGGCACGGGAATTATTTTCGCCACCGCTGCTGAAAGGGTTTTTCTCATACCTGGAGCAAATTTTTGTTCAACTGTCCCCTCCCTGGCATGAGCGCAAAATAAGACTGTGTTGATTAAAACTTTAACAACCGGACCGGCAACGGGATAGCAAACATCTTTCACTGCCCGGCCCTCCTCACAGCGGTAAAAGGCAAGATTGATCATATTAAACTTACCCTCTAAATCAGTAACCGTCAGCTGATGCGGTTTATAGGTTTCAATAAAGCGCCCCTTTTTTTGCAGGCACCTTAAAATCTCGCCCCTATTCTTAAGGTAATCCTCACCCCAGAGGCCCAGATCAAGATCGTGATCGGTTCTTAAAAGCCTTCCCTCCCGGATGATCCCGAGCAGGGTGCCCTGGTCAAGCCAGTATGGAACTTTTAAGGTCTCGAGGGTAGCAGTTACTTCTCTGAACAGGTTATGTTCCTCCAGGCTGCCTGTTCTTGTTCCAGCCCTGTCATTATCGTTACCGGCCATTATCTCTCCTGCGCTTTTTTCCGGGCCGCTTTTAATAACGCAGCCCCTCTCCAGGCCGGATAGCCTGATAGATCATAGATTCTTTCCGGTTTTACCTGCTTCAGGGCCCCGTCATCTCTCCATATGTTCCATTTGGGTGCCGGGGTGCGCCAGTTGCCATAGCGGTATATTAAATAATGATCCCACTGCCGGGGAATATAGCAATTAAACAAAGGGTGATAAACCCTGCTGGAAAATAAAGGCAGCGGCACCAGCCAGGTTCCCACCCGGCGGCGTGCTTTCCAGGGCCAGCGGGTAACCTCTGTTACAATCAAGCGCTCGCGCAGTTTCCTCCTGGCCGCCACAAAATAATGGTATAGATATTTGGTTATTTCTCTTGGAAACGGCGGCCCGATTCCTTCACCTGCCGGGCACCAGGCCAGGTCGTGCGCCTGCCTGAAAAGCATAACATGAACGGGCAGGTGATCTTCTTTTAAAAAACGGTACTGGCAGGCAAGCCCCCTGTATAGCCAGATAGTTATCTGAAAGCCTTTTTCCCACAGCAGGGGAATTAGCCCAAGCAGTTTTTCTTCGTCTTCGGCCCACATCTGCAAATCAATATCTTTTTCATGGCCCAGCAGCCGCCCTTCCCGCATCAGGCCGAGTAATACCCCGCTGTCAACCATATAAGGGACAGCATGTTCATTTAAAATAGAGGTGAAAAACCGGTAGTCCTTACTTCTTGGCGGCAGCAAAGCCGGGCCCGGTGGTAAATCAGGCCTGCTTTTTTCTGCTTCATGTAACCTCAGGTCTTCTTTATTACCATCCTTACCAGTAACCGGTTCCTGCTTTTTTAGTTCTGCTGCTCTTCCTTCATCTGCTCTCATTTTAAAAGATCCCTTTCCAGTACCGGCGCCAGGTTTTTCACTTAAAACCTTTTCTAGACCTTTTACGGTAGGCCGTAAATTTAAGCGCCTGCTTTTATTAAAAGATTATTTTATAACAAACTTTATTAAACGTCTGTATAAAGAACACTTATATTCTTACAGGCCATTTTCCTTTAAATTAGTAACTACCCAGCCTATTGTCTTTGTTTAATGATAAGCGGCGCCTGTGGCTTAACGGACTAGGCCTCAGTAGTTACTTAAATTAAAGTATTTTTCCCGGTACTACAAAAATATTTCTTTTAATCAGATCATACCCCGCAGAACCAAAAAATCAAGCTTTAATTTGACTTTTAAGGTGCCGCTCTTTACAATCATTGTGGGGCCTGCTGGAAAGGAGCCCGGTACAGAAACGATGAGCGAATACTTAAGAGAGCTGTTCAAAAGAAAAGACCTCATGATCTACCTGGTAACCTCAGGGCTAAAAGCCCAGTACCGGAACACTTTCCTGGGCTACCTGTGGTGGATCCTCGATCCGCTGCTAATGGGCGCTGTGTACTACTTCCTGCGGGTGGTAGTGCTGGGCATGGAAGGTGAGTATGTCGGCGCTTTTTTAATCACCGGCCTTGTAGCCTGGCACTGGATCAACTCCAGCTTAAAAGGGGCCGCCTCTTCCATCAGCGGCCGCTCCCGCATCATAACCCAGGTTTACCTGCCCAAGGCCATCTTTCCTTTTGCGGTAAATATAACCCAGCTGATTAATTTTTCCTTCGGCCTGGTCGTGGTGGCCATTTTCCTGGCCGCCTACCAGATCGTTCCCGGCAGCCGGGCCTTGTGGTTACCGGTGATCATGGCTGTCCAGTTCATTTTCCTGGCCGGGCTCTCCCTGGTGGTGGCCTACCTGTGCATGTTCATCCGCGACATCGACAACGTCCTCACCCACGTGATGCGGATCTGGTTCTGGGGCACGCCTGTAATCTGGGAAGCCGGTCGCCTTGATGAACAGTACCATTTCATTTTCGACATCAACCCGGCCGCCATCCTTTTGATCAGCTACCGCAACGTGCTGATGTACAATGCCGAACCCGAACTGGGCAAACTGGCCCTAATTGGCGGCCTGTCTGTAATCCTGACCCTGTACATGATCCGTTTCTATCACCTGAACGAACACAAGATTATCAAGGCCCTGTAAAACGGATCCCCAGTATGTTTTGACTTATTAAGAAGAATTTCAGTTTTTAAACTGCTATCACCCAACCAAATCAAGAAGCGGTGACCGGTCTTGGAACATCAAAAAAGTTTGCAACTGCAAAAAGAACTGTCTCAAAACGATCCCGGGGTCCTGATCCGGGCAGAAAACCTGGGTGTCTATTACGAAAGCGATACTGAGCGCCGGGATGACTTTAAATCGCATGTCCACCGTTTCATCCGCGGCGAGCGCCAGAACGATATTTTCTGGGCCCTGAAGGATATCAGCTTCACCGGCTATGCCGGCGACGTCTTAGGGGTAATCGGACCCAACGGGGCCGGTAAAACCACCCTCTGCCGGGCCATTGCCGGACTGCTCCGACCCAACCGTGGCACCCTCGAGGTAAAAGGCAGTGTATCGGCCCTGCTTTCGCTTGGCACCGGTTTCAACAAGGAACTGACCGGCAATGAAAATATCTACTTAAACGGAATGATGCTCGGCTTTTCCCGCAAGCAAATCAATGAACTCCTGCCCCTGATCCAGGAGTTTTCCGGCCTGGGCCGCTTCCTCGATCAGCCCCTTAAGTATTATTCCAGCGGCATGAAAGCACGCCTCGGCTTTAGCATTGCTTCGGTTATCGAGGCCGAAATCCTGGTCATCGACGAAGTGCTCGGCACCGGAGACATGGAATTCAACGAAAAAGCGGTCCAGAAAGTCTGGGAGCTGGTGAGCGGCGCGCGCATGGTCCTGGTGGTTACCCATGAAACCGAATTTATCAAGGAACACTGCAGCCGGGCCCTCTGGATCGAAAACGGCAGCATCAAAGCTTCAGGTGATCCGGTTGAGGTAGCCGGCGCCTACGAGCAGCTTGCTTCCGGCACTGCTAAACCGAAGAAAAAGAAGCTCTCCCGCCTTAAAAAAACCAGGCAGGAAAAGGGAGAGGGAAAAGCGATCGAAGCCCGGGACTTAAGCCTGGAGTTTAAATTAAACGGAGAACCCTTCCGGGCTTTAGACAATCTCAGGTTTGATGTTTTCGACCGTGAAATTATCGGCATCATCGGTCCCAACGGGGCCGGAAAAACTACCCTGTGCCGCACCTTATGCGGCATCTACAGGCAGGATTACGGCAGGCTAGAGGTAAACGGGACTATCGCCGCCCTGCTCAGTTTTGGCACCGGCTTCAACCCCCAGCTTTCGGGCTACGACAACATCTACTTAAACGGCATGATGCTCGGGATCCCCAGGAAAACTATTCAAAAGGTGGAAGATGAGATTATCGCATTCTCAGAGCTGGATCAGTTTATCGACCAGCCGGTAAAGCACTACTCCAAGGGCATGCGCTCTCGCCTCGGCTTCAGCATCGCTTCCATGCTTAAGCCCGATATCTTCATCGTCGATGAAGCCTTATCGGCGGGCGACATCTCCTTCCAGGAAAAAGCCGCGGTCAGGATGCAGGAAATGCTGGAAGAAGCCAAGGCCGTCTTAATCGTCACCCACAGCATGAAGATCGTCAAGAAGGTCTGCACCAGGGCCCTTTTAATGGACCGGGGCCGGATCATTTTTGACGGCGATCCCCTTGAGGCGGTCGATATTTACCGCACCTCGGTCAAGAGGAAAAAGGAAAAGTTTAAATGAGGCTGTTTATTTTCGGTAATAAGTTAAAATTGCTTATAGCAAGATATTTTAATAATACCTTTCTGCCATCATCTGCTCTGATCATTTAATAGTAAAGGAGAAGCATTAAACATGATAAATTTTTTTTCAGCAAAAATTGGCTCACCTGTAACAGAAATAGATACCCCGGCGCTTCTATTGGATGCTGATATTTTAGAGTCAAATATTAAAAAAATGGCCGGGTTTGCAAACAATGAAGGAATTTCTTTAAGGCCTCATTTTAAAACCCATAAATGCCCTGCTCTGGCCCATAAACAGATCGAAGCCGGAGCGATTGGAATAACCTGCGCCAAAGTCTCCGAAGCGGAAATAGCGGCAACCAGCGGCATAAAAGAGATCTTAATCGCCAACCAGTTAGTCACCGCAGAAAAAATCGAAAAGCTGGTATCTTTAAACCGGCACGGTAACGTCATGGTCGCTGTAGATAGCATTCATAATGCAAAAGCTATATCAAAAGCAGCTGCCAAAAGAGGGCAAACAATAAATGTAGTTATCGAAAGGGATGTCGGCCTGCAGAGGTGCGGAACCAGGTCTCTGGATGAAACCTTAAAGCTCGCTCAAGCAATGGAAAAACTTCCTGGCCTTCAAATGGCAGGCTTAATGGGCTACGAAGGTCACACGGTCTTTTTAACTCCCGAAGATAAAAGAGCAGAACAGTGTAAGATTGCCATGGAAACCCTCTTAAAGACAAAAGACGCTTTATCTAAAAACGGCTTTCCTGTTGATATTGTCAGTGCCGGGGGGACCGGCACCCATGAGATTACCGGTAAATACCATGAGATAACTGAACTCCAGGTAGGCAGTTATGCTACCATGGATTGGAAATATAAGGAATCTGGAATGGACTTCTCTTTAGCCCTTTCTGTCCTGGGAACAGTGGTAAGCACTCCTGAAAAAGATAAAGCAATAATTGACATTGGTATGAAAGGGATTACAACAGATTTCGGGTTACCGGTAGTAAAAAACTTAAAAGGCGCCTCGTTAACTTCCCTGTCAGAAGAACACGGCATAATAAAATTAAACGGAGACGCCTGTAAACTTTCAGTTGGTGATAAGCTGGAACTATATCCAACGCATGGCTGCACAACAATTAATCTTTACGATAGTTTCTATGTCATCCGTAACAACTACCTGGAAACAACCTGGCCCATTGCAGCAAGAGGTGCTGTTAGATAAAGAAATAATAATTACCATAATCATGACAGACTTATTTCTTGCTTTTTCTCTTGACCTGGTGTTTTTGCAAGAGCAGCATTCAGTTTTTCAAGCCCAGGCGAGGCGGTCTTCAATGAATTCAATACTAACCATAAAAATGGCCTTCCTTTATAGCTTCCCTGACTTCCTTGCGGTAAAGATCTAAAAACGGTTTAAAATCAAGATAATCCCTTATAACTTCATCTTCAAAATCAGTGCGCTTTTCTTCATCACAGCTATATATTACTTTACTTCGACTAATTACCAGGTACTTAAACTCTATCGAGGCAGTGTTTAAAAGTACTATATCTACTTCATTTTGCAATAAAGACGCCGCTTCTTCTTATAATTTCATCAACAAATAGTTGACATCATCCTGGTCATATTCTTTATCCAGCAGGATAGCAAAATCATAATCACTATTTTCAGTTGCAATTCCTTCAACCCTGGACCCAAAAATATAAGCTGCTGTTACGCGGTATTTGCCCAGGAGATTTCGTAATTCTTTTATAGGTAATATACTTTTATCTTTAATAGCCAACTTAAAACACCCCAACATAAACGTGTTAGCAATTACAATAGTACACTATGCTACCAGAATTTACAACTGGCAGAGTTTGAAGATACGCTTGCACATATCCGGTGAATACTGCAGTTATCCGATTAAGTAAGGCTCGAGGTTCTGCTTGTAAAATATGGAACAAGATTATATAATGATGATAGTTCTTCAAGCAAATCCATTTTTAGGTTGAAAGATGAGGCTCATGATAAAAAATAAAAAAGAGTTCAAAACTATATGTAAAAAAAACTCGATCGCCCTGGCCTACTTGTTTGGATCCCAGGCTGAAGAGGGGTTAAAACTGCTTAACGGTGAAAAAGTTAGGCCCGTTGATTCAATGGCCGATCTGGATCTGGCCATTGTGTTCAATAAAAACTTGCCTCCTTCTAATCAGCTGCCCAGGTTTTATGCAGATTTATATAATCTATTGGCAGACTTATTCCTTCCCTTTTCCCTTGACCTGGTGTTTTTGCAAGAGCAGCATTCAGTTTTTCAAGCCCAGGCAGTTACAAATATCTGCATTTACGCCGAAAATGAAGCTTTTAAGAGTGACTATGAAGAAAATGTAATGCGCCGGGCTGCCGATTTTAAACCGTTTTTGGAAAAATTTTTCGAAGAAAGGTTAGAGAAATATAACTATGCTTAATAAGCTGCTAATAAAACAAAGATTGAGCATGATCGATGATTTTTGCCGGGAGCTGGAGCTGCTTCAAAAAATGCCTGAAGATCAGTTTCTGGAAATAAGAAATATTGCGGCTGCAGAAAGCTTTCTGCGCCGCTCGCTTGAAGCAATTTTTGATGTCGGACGACACATACTGGCAAAAAGCGGTCACCTTGATCTGGCCGGCGAATACAAAAGTATTGCTCAAGGGTTGGCCAAACAAAATATTATAACTGAACAAATGGCAGACACCCTTTTTAAAATGGCCGGTTACAGAAACCGCCTGGTAAACTTGTATCATCAAGTAACTAATGAGGAACTGCACTTTATAGTGCAAAACAATATAGCTGATCTGCGTGAATTCACAAAACAGATCAACTCGTACCTCTCCCGTCTGGAGTAAACACTAAGCCAGAACTCTTTCTTTTTCCGCATGTCCAAGCAAGTACAGGAAAGCGAAAGCGGGGATGCGGACCACGGGGATCCTGCTGTTATGAGCGACAATCCCGTAATCTTCTGCCCGCTTGGTAATAATTACAGCCCCTTGCACTTTTGCTTTTTCAGAATTGATGAGCTCAAACAAAGCATCCGAGGCTTTCACCGGTGCTTGTTCCCGATACTTAACCTCACACAGGAATTTACCGGCAGGAAGCCCGGCCACAATATCAACTTCTTTTTCACTATCCTTTACCCTGCGGTAATAACCTACCTGGATATTTGCAGAGCTATAATAAGCGGCAATGTGTTTGTAGACGGCTGTTTCTACCATGCTACCCATTTCAACGGGATCAGCCAGCACATTTTCAAGCATGAGAACGGCGTTACGAATAGCCGGATCGGCCACATAAATTTTGGAGCGTCCTTTTAATATCCCTTTCCCGTCAACATTTAGCGGATTAGAAATATAAATCAGGTTAGCCTGTTTCAAATAATCGATATAATTTAACAGGGTTATTTTATTAATACCTTCAAGTTCCTTTGCCATGGTAGTAATATTTATAATACTTGAAGAATGCATGCATAGATATAAAAATACTTTTTCAAACTGGAGCGGACTTCTGACATTATAGAGACTCAATAGATCACGCTTAAGTACTTTGTCCACCACGTCTTCACGTAACAATTTCTGGGACAATGTTTCTTCGCCTGCAAGAGCAAGCTCTGGGAATCCACCTACCGTCAGGTAACGATTAAAGTGCTGCTGTAGCGGCGAGAGTCCAGCCATCACATCGCTAAAGTCACCTTTTTCCAGCATATCCAACCTGGTGGGGTTGATTGCTGCCGGGGGCTGCCACCCGGTGGTGATCTGCAGTAAATCACAGTATTCATAGAAAGATAAAGTCGGTATTTTTAATATGCTCCAGCGCCCCACACCGCTTTCAGCAGGGTCCTTCTCTAAAACAGGGCTTGCCGACCCAGTCGCCATTACCCGCAAATTAGGTTTTGTATCATAAAGTGTTTTGATCCAACTTTCCCAGTCCCGGGCATATTGCACTTCATCGATAAAAAAATAGCATTTATTCCCGGCCGGATAGGCATTTTTATATACCCTCATAGTCTCTTCAAAACCGGCCAGTTTTAATACCGGATTGTCAAAAGATAAATAAAGGATATTTCTGGCAGAAACATTTTGTGACAGCAGATTCTTAATAAGTTGAAACAATATGGTAGTTTTTCCAACCCGCCTGGGACCGGACAAAATTACAAACCGGCGCAAATCTTGATGTAAAAGCAATTTTTTTGCTTCATAATAGGCAAACCGGTGATGGACAGGCGCCAATTTATCAGTTACCGGCAAACCTTTCCACCAGGGATTATACTGCATCAACACATTTAGTATTTGTTCATCACTAAGCATGGTTATCCATCCACCTCAGACCTATTATATAGCGTAGTATATATTATGTCTATATATGTTTATGTTATACTATACATAATGCAGCCTTTTATTAATATTACACTATAAATATATCAACCCTCGCAGCCTGCAACTTTTTCTTACATAAAAATAATCGCATTATTTTGCTAAAATTTCTTCTTTGCTAACCGCAAATATTACCTTCCTTTACAGCTGCCCTGATTTTTTCACGGTAAAGCCCTAAAATAAGTTAAAATTCAAGATAATCCCTTATAACTTCATCTTCAAAATCAGTGCGCTTTTCTTCATCATCTCAGAGATCTCTATTTTACAAACTTATAATAGACGGTTCGAGCGTCCCGAAGCACAGCGTAGGCCGAAGGGAAGACGATGGAACCGTACCTGTGGCTTAGCGGGCTATGCCTGAGTAGTTATAGAGTGATTATGAAGAAAATGTAATGCGCCGGAGTGCCGATTTTAAAGCTTTCCTGGAAAAATTTTTCTACTCTAACCAGGTTTTAGCAGTTTTCTTACTTTCTCTTTCATTTCAGCCAGGTTGATCCTTTCAGCCCGGCAGGTGATTAAAAGCATTGCCGCACCCGTCAGGGCAAGAATTAGCATCTTGAAGCTAAAATTAAGCGCCACACCAGGCCCGTAAAAAGCCACCAGGGCTATTAAGAAAATGGCCGCCAGCGGCACGCCTAAAAGGGCGCTGATGGTTTTAAGGGGATAATTGACCGGCCAGAGGCGCCTTGAGATGAAAGCGTAGCTGGCCGCAAAGAGGATGTAAGAAAGGCCTGTGGCCGCGCCAGCCCCGGCAATACCAAACCGAGGTATAAAAAAAAGGTTCAGGCCGATATTAAGCACGGCCACCAGCCAGCAGGCCAGCATGATGTAGACAGTTTTATTCTTCACCATAATCCCCACCGCTGACACTTGAGCGCTGGTAAAAAAGAGAAAGCCACCGGCTAGGAAAGGGATGGCTGTAAAAGAAGCATAATAGGCAGGTGGCACCAGGATAAAAATCACTTCCTGGGCCAGAGCTACAAAGCCGGTAACGATAAAACCGGAGGCGGCCAGCAGGAAAACCATGGTTTTTTTAAAGACTTCCCCTGCCTGCACCCTGTTTTCCTCATAAATCCTGACCGCATGGGGCAGCCAGGACTGACCTACCGCAGTCTGAAGCAGCATCAGCACCGCCGCCATGGCCGCAGCAATAGAATAAAGGCCCACCTCTTCCAGGGTAGCCAGGCGCGAGAGCATCAGGCGGTCGGCGTTGCTTAATAGCCAGAAGGCCACGTTCATCGGCACCAGGGGCAGGCCGAAGGCGAGCAGCTTTTTTAAAAAGACCGCTGAAAAACTAAAGCTTAACAAATCACGGATATAAAAAAGGCGCACCGGGATCATCACCAGCGCCGCTGCAGCTGCGCCGAGCAGGGCTCCTGCTACCCCTAAATTAAGTCCCACCACGAATATAACCGCCAGGCTTAAGGTTAAAGCGGCGGTGATCACATTCAGGGTGGCAAAGGCCTTGGCCCGGAAACGGTTGCGCAGGGCTTGCGAGAGGATCAGGTTCATCATCAGAAGGGGGCTGGAAATAAAACCGACCGCCACCGCGCCCCGGTAACCTGGATCACCCAGTAACCAGTCGGCTAAAGCACCGCTAAAGGGTAAAACCACCGCTAAAACCAGCACACTCCACAGGGCTAAAAACGAAAACCAGGTAGCGCTCAAGGTCCTTTTTTCTGCCTCGCTTTTACACTGGAAAAAAAAGCGGGTATAGGCATTATCACCACCGAGGATCAGGATCCCCGTTAAAAAGGCAGTTAGCACGTTGATAAAACTCCAGGCCCCGTACTGGGCAGGCTCAAAAATACGGGTAAAAATCGGGGCGGAAATAAAAGACATCCCCTTGATTAAAAGGCTGCCCGAGCTGTAGATGGCGATGTCAGAAAAAAGCTTCCGGAAATTAAAAACGGGGCTTAAAGAGTCAGGCTCCGCTTCTTCCCCGGGCCGGCTTATGCTTAACTGATCGTCTCGCTCATTCATTACCATGCTCCCTTTTACCAACTTTACCGCTGGTAAGCTCTTTTTGTCCCTAAAGGCTTCTCCAGGCTCTTGTTTGATCTTAAAACAGAACAAGAACCTTTATGCTGCTTTGATGATCCCCCTGCCCTCCTTCAGTACCCGTTACTTAAACTGATCACTAAACTTACGACCTCTCACTGATCTACCCCCGAGCTAATTGTTAACATACTACCAATAATTCTTCCAAAACCTATGAGAGAGATAAATAGTAAAGACCTGAAATGGCAAGCATTAAGGGCCTTGCTTAACCCGAAAAAGATCAGGTTATCACTTACCAAGGCCAGCAAGCAGAACAATCGATAAAACTTTTAAAGCTATAAGCCAACCTGAAAACTTAATTTTCTTTATCCCGGCCCTTATTTTTAAATAGCCGCACCGGCTCACCGCGCAATATTTTTTTAACGCCAAGACCCAAAAAATAAGCCAGGCTCAAGGGCAGGTGGTAAAGCGCCCCGGCAGGGATTGTAAATAAATGGCTAAAGAGGGTTTTAAAATCGCCCCTTAAAAGGCAGTTAAGCATAAAACCGGTTGAATCGGTAACCAGGTTGAACTTGATCTTTTCCTTCTCCCAGGCCCTTAAACGCAGCCGGTCGTAGCTTTTTAAATTGCGGTAACGGATTAAATAGGCTTCTTTGAAGGTATGGCCGCTTTTAATACTTCCGGCCTGGCCTGAAGCGCTGTGAAAGCCGGTTACGGTCAGGGGCCGGTGCACGTAAGCCAGGTCATAGCGGTTTAAGATGCGGTAGAACAGCTCGCTGTCGGCATGCAGCAGATCGGTCCTGAAGCCGCCCATCTCCCGGTAGGCCTCGCTGGCCACCAGGAGCGAGGCCGGTGAAAAAATAG
>PWYU01000032.1 GCA_003567725.1 Syntrophomonadaceae bacterium
AGGCTTTTCGCAAACGTGGCGCTACAATTGTAGGCTTCAGTGACAGCTTCCTGTCTCCGCTCAAAGCTGTCTCACATCATTTACTGGTAATACCTCAGCAGTACACCTCGTTTTCAGATCCCAGCTGTTCTGTGCTGCTTCTGCTTCAGGCTGTAATAATGCGCTATATCTCCAAAAATACTGAACTGGCCGAAGCTAGCCTGGAGGAATTTGACAATTTTGTTGATCAGATGAAAATACTCTAAATGAAAGAGGGAGACTGCACTTTTCGGTCGCAGTCACCCTCTAATGATTAAAACCAGTTTAAGTTTACGTTAAGTTTGCTGTTTTGCTGTCTGCTTCTTATTCCTCGATATAAACATCCTGCAGCATGAACATGCTGGCAGGAGTCACCCAGAAATTCTGAACATTGTTGTTAACGCCGACCAGGTTTTCGTTGTAAACCAGGTAAAGCATGGGAGCGTCTTCAATCAGTAACTCCTGAAGCTCACTATAGATTTCCAGCCGTGCGTCAGGGTCTGCTTCCTGCCTTCCGGCATCAAGCAAAGCATCAGCTTCATCGCTCCGGTAGAAAGCGCGGTTGCCAGGCTCTCCAATGTTATCTGAGTGGAAAAGTGCGTATACTGCATAGTCTGCATCCAGGGTTGGTGTTGACCAGCCCAGGATAAACATTTCATGCTCTCCGGCGCCGGTGCCATCCAGGTATGCGCCCCACTCAAGAACTTCAATTTCTATGTCAATATTTAGTTCTCGCAGTTCTGACTGCAGGTATTCTGCGATCATGATCCGGACTGGGTTGTCATTAGTCCATATTGTTGCTTCAAAGCCATCTTCATAACCGGCTTCGGCCATCAGTTCCTTAGCTCTGTCTACATCATAAGGCAAACCGCTGATAGCGGGATCATGGCCAAACACGCCGGGTGCGATTGGGCCTTCTGCAGGGATAGCAGTGCCTTCATAAGCACCTTCGATAATTTCTTCCTTGTTGATTGCCATAGAAATAGCCTGGCGAACCCGAACATCATCATAGGGTGCTTTGTCCAGGTTATAGCCAAGATAGGCCATAACTGTAACAGAAGTAATATCCATCCTTGCGTTATCCATGCCTTCAACCCGGCTAATATCGCTCGGCTCGACAGGATCAGCAATATGAGCAAAACCGGTTTCCAGCTCGGAAAGACGGGTTAAGCTCTCAGGAACAACTCTCCAGGTTACGCTGTCAAGTTTGGCGTTTTCACCCCAGTAGTCATCATTTCGCACCATAACCAGTTGATCGCCGGGATCCCAGCTCTCCAGCTTGAAAAAGCCGGTGCCAACTGGGTTTTCGGCGAGATATGTGCCTGCCTCATTGCCGGCGGCCATCTCTTCATAATCGGCTTCAATTGCTGCCGGGCTGATGATAGCGCCACCGCTGTGGGCCAGGTGAGCAGGCAGTGGAGCAAAAGGAAATTCTGTAACAAACTGAACGGTGTAATCATCAACTACGATTACTTCTTCGAGCATAGCAAACAAGAAAAGGCGGGGTGAAGCAACATCCGGATCGAGTAGGCGCTCGAAAGATGCTTTAACTGCCTCTGCTGTAAAGTCAGTGCCATCGTGGAATTTTACACCTTCACGCAGGGTAAACTCCCAGGTTACGTCGTCAACCGCTTCCCAATCAGTTGCCAGCAGTGGTTGCAGCTCGCTATTTTCATCAAACTCAACCAGTGATTCATAGATGCTGATGCAGACATTCGCTGATGGCACGTCATTTGAGCCATGAGGATCAAGCGAAACTGCGTCTGACAGGGTAGCGATAATCAGGTCCTGACCTTCACTAACCACTTCAGTCTCATCTGCCGGTTCATCTACAACTTCATCTGCCGGGCCGCAGGCAACGAGCAGTGCGGGCACCAGAAGCAAAACTAGAATAAACCAGGCAATTTTTTTAAAGCTCATGTTTAGTCTTCCCCCTTAAAGGAAAATAATTTATAAATTATGCTGTTAAAATAGTCTTAACTTAAACTCTTGTAATTATTTATATGTGGTGATTGAAAATAAGACTATTAAATTACAACATAATTGTTTATACTATACATATTATTGTCTTAAAAAGCAATATGCTTAATATGCATCATCGAGTTTTTATAATATAGGCAAAAGGCCTGACACGGGAAGGAACGATGCCCAGGATGTCTGATCAAGGAAGTGTTCTTGCTGGGGGAAACCAACAAATCATAAACGAACCTTCCAGCCGGAGTATGGTTTTTAAGAGGCTGAAAAGAAATAAAGCTGCCATGCTCGGGGGATTCCTGATAATATTTTTTATCCTTGTGGCCTTAATTGGGCCTTTACTAACTGTACACGATCCGACGAAGGTCGATTTTGGCACCAGGCTTCTTCCTCCATCATCCGACTTCTGGCTGGGAACCGATCATAACGGCAGAGATATTTTTACCCGCCTTGTCCATGGGACTTCAATTACCCTCTATATTGGTTTTCTTTCAGTGGCAGTTGGGCTGATAATCGGCGTTCCCCTGGGAGTAATCTCCGGCTACTACGGAAAGATAATAGATAGCGTTATTATGCGTTGTATAGATGTACTGCTGGCATTCCCGGGAATATTATTAGCCATTGCCCTGGTCAGTGTACTGGGTGGCAGCATTACAAATGTTATTATTGCTGTCGGGATTTTTTCTGTACCCGGTTTTGCCAGGATAGTCAGGGGATCTACTATGGCTGTCAGAAAATTGGAGTATGTCGATGCAATCCGCGCTCTTGGCGCCAGTGACTTGCGCATTATTACTTTACATATACTTCCTAATATTGTTTCGCCAATTATTGTACAGGCTACGATCAGAATTGCTATAGCTATACTTATTGCCAGCGGTCTGTCCTTTTTGGGCCTGGGAGCACAACCGCCTACACCTGAGTGGGGCGCTATGCTCAGCCAGGGACGTAGCTACATGTTTGATCATCCCCATGTTGCTTTATATCCCGGACTGGCTATAGTTTTCGCCGTGCTGGCCTTTAACTTGTTTGGTGATGGCTTGCGGGATGCTTTTGACCCACAGAGCAAAGAGTAAAAGAGAGGTGCTTTTTCATTGCTTCAATTTGCAGTCCGAAGGCTAATTCAGACAATCCCGGTCGTTATCGGTGTAACTATTCTTGTCTTCTCACTGATGCACCTCATCCCGGGAGACCCGGCCCAAATTATTGCCGGGGAAGCTGCCCCTGCGGCACAGGTAGAAGCAATCCGGGAAAGGTTGGGTTTAAATGACCCTGTCCCGGTTCAATATTTCAGGTATATGGGCAACCTGTTGCAGGGCGACCTGGGACAATCTGTACGCAGCAGCCGTTCTGTGGCAGATGAGATACAGCCCCGCTTCTGGATAACCATGCGGTTAGCCATATATAGTATGATTTTGAGCATTATTTTAGGGCTTGTTGCCGGCGTTGTTTCGGCCGTTCGAAGGTACAGCCTGGCCGACAGTTTGCTCATGGTGGCTGCCCTTTTTGGTTTTTCCATGCCTGCTTTCTGGCTCGGTTTAATGTTAATTAAGTTATTTGCCATTGATCTGGCTCTTTTGCCTCCTTCGGGTAGGGGCACCTGGCAGCAGGCTGTGTTGCCGGTTATAACCCTGGGTACTGCCGGGGCGGCTATCATTGCCAGGATGACTCGTTCCAGTATGCTTGATGTGATTAACCAGGATTATATCCGTACCGCCAGGGCGAAAGGACTAAAGGAAAGAGTTGTTATTTACAAGCATGGACTGAAAAATGCCCTCATTCCTGTAGTTACTGTAATCGGTATTGAAATGGGGATGCTACTTTCCGGTACTGTTCTAACAGAAACTGTATTTGCAATAAATGGTATGGGGCGTTTGGCTATTGATGCGATCCGATCCCGTGATTTTCCAGTTGTCCAGGGTATTGTTCTGGTTTTTGCCCTGGTATTCGTCTTTGTTAACTTCCTGGTTGACCTTTCCTATCGCTATTTAAATAAGAGAATAGATTTAAACTAAATTGTAATGATTTTATTTTAGAAGCTATGGAGGTGTAGCATCCATTTGAAACCTTCCAACAATATATTGCAAATTAATAACCTGAAAACCTCGTTTTTTACAGATGGTGGAGAAGTAAAAGCTGTTGATGATGTTACCTTTGCTATACCAAAAGGCACAACTATAGGTGTAGTTGGTGAGTCTGGCTGCGGAAAAAGTGTAATGGCTCTCTCTGTCCTCAGGCTGATTGATAAGCCCGGTAAAATTATCGGCGGTGAAATCCTTTTAAATGGCCGGAATATCCTGACCATGTCAGAAGAAGAAATGCTGTCTATAAGAGGCTGTGCAATTTCAATGATTTTCCAGGAACCGATGACATCATTAAATCCGGTCTTAACAATTGGGGAACAAATCAGGGAAGCTTACAAAATCCACCAGGGAATGGGTAAGAAAGAAGCTAGTTCCGAAGCAGTAAAAATGCTGAAGCTGGTTGGCATCCCATCTCCCGATAAACGTATGAATCAGTACCCTTATGAGCTATCGGGTGGAATGAGACAAAGAGTTATGATTGCCATGGCCCTGGCCTGTGCACCGGATTTGTTAATAGCTGATGAACCTACTACAGCGCTCGATGTTACTATTCAGGCCCAGATCCTGGAGCTAATTAAGGACCTGCAGGCTAAGCTTGACATGTCGGTATTGATCATTACCCATGACCTGGGTATAGTTGCTGAAACATGTAGTTATGTAGCGGTTATGTATTGCGGGAGTATCGTGGAATACGCAGATGCAGAAAGTCTTTTTGAGAATCCGAAACATCCTTATACAGTGGGACTGTTTAACTCCCTGCCCAGGCACGATGTAGACAGGGAAGAACTGGAGGCGATTCAAGGCTCTGTTCCCAGTCCGGCTGAAATGCCCGATGGATGCCGTTTTAAACCGCGCTGTCCCTATGCCGAAGAAATCTGTGCAAATAAACTGCCGGAGCTTAAAGATCTTGGCAAGGGCTGCCTGGTTCGGTGCTGGATCTATTCAGATGACTGGAAAGGCAAGAAAGAGGTAGTTTACCATGGTTGATAAAGAACTGCTCAGTGTAAAAAACCTAAAAAAGTATTTTCCCATCCAGGGCGGTTTCTTGGGGAGAACAGTTAACCACGTTAAAGCAGTTGATGATGTTACCTTTTCTGTTTTTGAAGGGGAAAC
>PWYU01000105.1 GCA_003567725.1 Syntrophomonadaceae bacterium
CGGATTAGGGAGGAGGTTAAGTATGAATATTGGCGTCTTTACTGATAGCTTTCGCCCTTATAACAGTGGAGTCGTCAGATCGATCGAACTATTCTCACGTGAATATACTACGTGTGGGCATTCGGTTTATGTCTTCTGCCCGGATTATCCCCTTATGCACACAATTGAAGAGGAAAACGTGTTTCGTTTTATGTCAGTGCCCTGGCCTACTATGACCGACTTTTCTTTGCCGGTGCCTATATCTGCACATCTTAATCAAACCATAGAGCGTCTCAGTATCGATATAATACACGTCCACTCCCCTTTCTTGCTCGGCCGGTTAGGCGCAAGGGCGGCAAGGCGGCATAAACTGCCCCTGATCTTTACTTTCCATACCCTCTACGAGCAATATGTACACTATTTCCCATTCGTAGAGAATACTTCGAAACAGGTAGTGCAGGCAATTGCCCGTAATTTTTCCAACCGGTGTAATGTTGTTATTGCTCCATCACAATTGGTCGCAGACTATCTTCGTCATATTGGTATCAAAACGCTTATTGTAAAAATACCGACAGGGATCGACATGGATGAATTTAAAGAGCTTGACAGGAACTGGTTGAAAAACAATTATGGTGTCAGACCGGAAGAAAAAGTTTTGTTGTTTGTCGGACGCCTCGGCAAAGAAAAGAATGTTGCTTTTCTGTTAAAAGCGTTCCAAGATGTTTTAAAAAGCATTCCCGATTGCCGCCTGGTGTTGGCAGGCAAAGGTCCACTGGAAGAAGATTTGCGCCAACAATGTCGGCAACAAGGTATTGAGGATAAAGTTGTTTTTACCGGAGAGCTAACTCGTCAACAAATAGTTCACTGCTATGCCAGTTCAGATCTATTTGTATTCCCCTCCGTATCAGATACTCAGGGTTTGGTGATCGGAGAAGCTAAAGCAGCCGGTGTCCCGGTGGTTGCCATTAGTGCTTTTGGGCCGGCTGAAATGGTTAATCACTATGAAGACGGATTATTAACCAAATTTTCACTTCCCGCTTTTACCGAAGCGATAATTAAACTTCTTAAAGATAAAGAGCTATACGCGCGTATGAGCAAAAAGTCACTAAAAAATGCCCCGCTAATCTCTTCTGCACTTTGTTCAGAGCGCATGCTTGAAGTTTACCAGGGACTAATAGAGGATCGTGGTTATGCTACAAAGGTGAGAAAGCCATTTAACAAGAAGCAGTTTACTGATAATGAGAAAAAAGAAAAAGTATCGGCGTTATAGAGCACGGATGAATTACTATGTAAGCTGAAAATATTATTAAACCAGCTGCGGGTATCACCGGGGTAACAGCTATCCAAAAAGTGCCGCGGGAAAAAGGAAGGTGTGAGGGATGAAAACGGAAAAGGATATCCAAAATGGAGCTAAAAACAATCAAATAATGGTGCCTATGCAGGATCTGCGTCGCCGCGCTGAGAAAATTGCCAAAAAAAAGGGTGCTATCCCTCTGTGTGACTGTGAGGGTTTAAATCTCGAACAAAGTCAAAAATTACTGCAAGAACTACAAGTACATCAAATTGAGCTCACCATGCAGAACGAAGAACTGCGAATCATCCAGGCCGAACTGGAGAAAAAACGGGCCCAATACTTTGATCTCTACGACCTGGCTCCGGTTGGTTATCTTACGATAAGCGAGCAAGGTATTATCAAAATCGCCAACTTAACTGCCACTACTTTACTGGGTGTTAATCGTTCTGCTGTGCTCAAAACACCATTTACGAGTTATATCAAGAAAGGTGACCGGGACATTTACTTTCGGTTTCACAAAGCACTTTTCGAGAATACTATACCACAGGAATGTGAATTGAGAATGATCAATAATAATGGCCAGGTATTCTGGGCTCATTTAAAAGCTGCAATCGCAACAGACGAAGAAAAAATGGTAACCTGCAGAATGGTCATTACAGATATTACGGAACGAAAAAAAACTGAAAAAAAGTTGCACCACCTTAGTTTCCATGATCAACTTACAGGACTCTACAACCGTCACTATTTTGAAGAGGAGATGAATAGACTAGATACTGTAAGGCAGCTCCCGATTGGCATTATTATGGCTGACCTGAACGGCCTGAAGCTGATTAACGACACCTATGGTCATACAGCAGGTGATGAAATGCTGAAAAGAGCTGCGGATGCTCTTAAAAAAGCCTGTCGTGAAGAGGACATTCTCACCCGCTGGGGCGGAGATGAGTTTGTGTTACTGCTGCCACAAACCAGTGAGGAGGTTTTAGTTGATATTGGCCAGAGGATAAAAATGCTTTGTTCAGAAACTGTGGTGCGAGATGTTCCGGTATCAATAGCTATAGGAAAGGCAATTAAAAGTGAACCAGCTGAGAGTTTGATTGGAGTGCTAAAAAATGCTGAAGACGAAATGTACCGGCAGAAAGTGATAGAAAACAGAAGCACAAAAAATACCGTACTCGAAGCTTTATTAGAGGCCCTTGCTGCCAAAAGCTTTGAAACTAAAGAACATACCCGAAAAATGCAATATATGGCTTTTAAGATAGGTGAGAAGTACGGGCTTTCTGATTCCGAATTAATTCGGTTGAACCTTTTAATAACTCTTCGTAATATCGGTATAATTAATATTTCGGAGAAATTGCTGAAAAAAAGCAAACCTCTATCGGATTATGAATGGAGCATTCTTAAAAAACATCCCGAGATAGGTTACAGAGTGGCTATTGCCACAGAAGATTTTGCCCATATTGCTGTAGATATCCTTGCTCATCATGAATGGTGGGATGGAAGCGGTTACCCCCGGGGGTTGAAAAAAAACGACATTCCTTTACTGGCAAGGATAGCAGCGATTGCTGATGCTTACGAGGTAATGAAGAACGGAAGACCTTACAAGCCGGCGATGACGGTTGAAGAGATCTACTCGGAATTTAAAAGATCTGCTGGGATCCAGTTTGATCCTGAGTTAGTTGATCTCTTACTGGAAATTGTAGATAAAGAACTTTAGGCTTACTGGCAATGAAATCATATTTAATCCAAATTAATTAGCTTGGAAAACTCTACAACATCTTCCATGGTAAGTAAATTTAACTTCTGCATCAAGTTTTCTTTATGTTTGTCAGCGGTTTTAGGACTAAGATTTAAGGCTTCAGATATTATTTGCCGCCCTTTGCCCCTGGCCAAAAACTTGAAAACTTCTTTTTCTCTGGGGGTAAGCTTGTTAAATTCCATCATACGTTTTATTTGAGAAATATTCTCCAGGGTTGTGAAAACCTGATATGGCTTATCGTTGCCAGGCGTAAACTGTGGTACTGCGGTAATTCTGAGCCACCTGTGTCTGCCAGATTGCGGTGCATAAACTCCCATGACCACATTTTCAACAGTTTCACCGGTTCGCAAGGCTACCATGGCGGGATGGGTTTCTTCAGGGAAGTTGGATCCATCTTCATGGATAGTCAGCCAATTAATATCTTTAAATGTTTTTCCTTGCATTTGCTCGATCGGTGTATCAAGAATCTTTTCGGCTGCGGGATTAGCCGATATAATTTTTCCGTCAGGCGCCTGATATAAAACCCCCTGTGACAAGGTTTCATATAAACTGCGGTATTTTAGTTCACTTTCCTGCAACTTCTGTTCAGACTGTTTTTGAAGTGTAATATCCACTAAGGCAACCTGGCATTCCCGTTTGTTCTCCGAAGCTGAGGCCTCTAGATGGGCGTAAAGCTCTCCACCCTTTTCTTTTTGTATGACGATCTCAATGGTTTCCTGATCATGGTTTCGAAATACTTTTTTAAGAAATGCTGAAAAATCAGACCGGTATTTAGTAATGATAAACCTCTCAAAATACTGATTTGAAATTCGGCTGCGCTCCACGTTTAACATGCGTGATCCGGTCAGATTAACATTTATGATTACGCCGCTTTGATCCAGGGTAAAGTAGCCGACAGGAGCAAAATCATACAGATCGGTATATTTGACAAGTGTTTGTTCAAGTTCTGAACGCGCCTGCTGCAATTCTTCATTTTGCATCTCCAGCTCGATCTGGTGTATTTCTAGTTCCTGTATGAGACGATACGCTTCGTCTGAAGATACAGGTGTTGTTATATCTTGTTTGCTTTTCTGTTGTCGTTTCTTTGCCTGACGGCGCAACTCTTCAGCTGATCTGTTCTTGCTCATGCCAATCTCTCCTTTCCTGCTTTCTAATCATCTCGCTGCAAGTCAGATTTTAATTTCTTCTCAGCTTTGTTTAAATCCAGGGCTTTCTTCACCATGCGTTTTTCAAGGTCAGCCTGGGTCTTTCTTAGTTTAGCTTCCAGCGTTTTGGAAGTTGTAATATCTATAAATGTGATTACCAGACCGTCAATTTTATCTTCAAGTGTGCGATATGGCATAATTTTTACCGTAAACCAGCGTCCATCGGTGGCGGAAACTGATTTCTCTTTGTAAGACAGTGTGCGTAACACCTCCCGGGCATCTTTTGCCAGGTCCTGGTAATTAAGGTCTGAGGCAATATCTGTAATTAATCGTCCGGCATCACTTGGAATCAACTTTATTATCTCAGCTGTTTTTGCAGTAAAACGCCTTACGCGAAGCGTGTTATCCAGGAATAAAGTTGCAATATCAGTACTTTCAAGCAAATTTTTCATATCGTTATTTGTCTGAAACAGCTCATCAACTTTAGTTTGAAGTTCGTGATTGACCGTCTGCAGTTCCTCATTTAAAGACTGCATTTCCTCCTTGGAAGTGGTCAGTTCTTCGTTGGTTGACTGCAACTCTTCGTTGGTTGACTGCAGCTCTTCATTCATAGAGCTAAGTTTTTCCTGAGATGCCTGCATCTCTTCGCGAGTATCTTTGAGCTCTTGCTGGGTTTGCCGTAGTTCTTCTTTTAAAATCGGCACTTGATCATTGCAGGCCGCTTCATATCCCGTTTTATCCTTCACCTTATTTTTAATAGACGTAGTCACTTCTGTAAAGACGATCAACACCATCCCACGCAATGGCTCCGGCTCATTAAGCGGTTGAACGGTGATATCTACTGCTTGTGTCTCTCCATTGGTTTTTACGACTGCGTCTTTGACGGTAACTATTTCATTTTTCTGAACAACCTTCTGGAAAGCACTGTGCAGGGTATAGCTGAGACCTTCGCGGAGCATGGCAAAGATATTCCAGTTGGCCTTGCCTGCTGC
>PWYU01000124.1 GCA_003567725.1 Syntrophomonadaceae bacterium
TTGGCCGAAGTGGGTGTGGATTACGGGAAGCTTTATGAGATGGATGCGATCAACCCGGAGTTTTCTGATACCGATGTGGTGGTTGTGGTCGGGGCGAGTGACGTCATCAACCCTGCGGCTGCGACTGCCGAGGGCACTCCTATTTACGGTATGCCGGTGTTGCACGTGGCGGAAGCTAAAGCGGTCATTGTCTGCAACCTTGATGATAAGCCCGGTTATTCGGGAGTCGACAATACCCTCTACGGACAGGAGCAAGTGCTTACTATATGGGGGGATGCCTCTGAAACTGTACCCAGACTTCTGTCCGATTACCGGGAAACTGCCGGATAGTAGCAGGCATCATTTATTTCCCGGGAAAACCCGGCAAAGCATCTATAAACAAACCTGTTAAGCATATTTGATTTAACCTGTTTTGGTTTAAAAAGGTAACTACTCAGGCCTAGCCCGCTAAGCCACAGGGGACGGTTCCATCGTCTTCCCTTCGGCCTATGCTGCGCTTCACAGGACGCTCGAACCGTCCCCGTGGTGCCGCTTATCATTCAACAAAGAAAATAGGCTGAGTAGTTACTAAAAAAGTAATAAGTTTAAAAAACTGGTGATGCTTGTATTACCGGTGGAGTGGAATGCAGGGGATTTGTTTTCATACCCGGCTGGATGCTGCCGGTTTTTATTATTGTTGATAACCCGGCCCCTTTTACATAAATACGGTAACCCTGATCTTGAAATTCAAACGATTATAGTATATATGTCAGGCAATTTTATCAACAGCCATGTGGCAGTTGAAAGGTTACAATTATTTATAATTGATTGTTTTTACAGCTCTTGCCACTTCGCCCCTCCCTGTATATAATGACCCTGTGCCTAGTATGCTGGACAACATCATTCAATAAGGGACTAATCCGCGGTTTTGCCCGGGCAGTGATTAAAGGGGGAGTTTAATATGTTAAATGCCGGCGATTTCTTCAACCTGGACGATCATCTTTTTAAAGGGCTCTTTGAAGGGACTGATTATGTATGGGGAGCTTTGCCGCGGTTAAAAGCTTTTATAAAAGAATACCTGGAACCAAATGTCCGGGAACTCCGAAAAGGCGGGACGATGGTTGCTGAAACCATGGTTTTATACAAAGGAGAAACAATTGTATCCGGGTTTGACATTGATACAAGCGGCAAGATCGCAGTTGTAAAGAAAAACGGTTCTTATTTGGAAGGGGCAAGTATAATTTATGCCGGTTCTTTTTTGATGGATGATTTGATCCAGGTCGGCAAAGATGTGATTATCGAGCCCGGGGCATTGATCAAGGGGCCTGCTGTAATTGGTGACGGCACAGAAGTGCGGCAAGGAGCTTATATCAGGGGCGATGTCCTGATTGGAAAGGGCTGTGTAGTTGGACATACCACCGAGATAAAAGCGTCGGTTATGCTGGGCGGCAGTAAAGCGGGACATTTTGCCTATATTGGAGACAGCATCCTTGGTTCGGTGAATTTAGGGGCCGGGACCAAGCTGGCCAACCTGAAAATGTTCGATTCCCCGGTAGTTTTGAACATAGAGGGACAGGCTTATGAAACCGGCCTGCGTAAATTTGGCGCCATCCTGGGAGATGGGGTGGAGACCGGTTGTAACAGTGTTACTGCTCCCGGTACCCTGCTGGGGAAAAATACCCTGCTCTATCCCAGCGCTGCGGTCAGGGGTTACTATGCCGGCGGCAAAATTATTAAAGTGAGGCAGAGTCAAGAAATACTGGATAACCTAAAGAATGGAGTAAGTGAATGATAAAGGGTGATTTATTGTGGAACAGTTAGTCAATCTGCTGAAAGAGCAGGGGCCTTTAACCGGAAAAGATCTGGTCAGGGAAACCGGTATGGATGTGTTTAGAGCCTGGAAAGCCTGTTATTCCTGTGAGCGGATTTTTAATCGACTGGTCAGCAGGAGGTATCTTCGGTTGGACAAAAAAGTCGAGGGATTTGCCCGGCTTTCTCCTTCGATCATGAGAGAATTCTTAAATTACACCATTATAGGCCTGAAAGCAGATATACCGGCTATGGAATCAAAGGCACAAAAGCTGCAGCAGGAGATTGCTGCCATAAGCTTAAGAAAGATGCAGCTGGCTGAGGATACTGTTTTTCGAGTAATGCAAGAACATCCGGATAGAAAAATTATTATAGAGTGCGCTGCTTTCATCATTGCCGGGGATGTGGTTTTTAACATGGCGCATGCTGAACCAAGGCCTGAGCTCTCCACGGGTGAACTGGTCAAGGGGTCTGATCTTGATATAATTATTGTGGCAGATAACCTGCCAGAGGTGTTGTTGAATGATATTGATCAGATTGTTTACAGGGAGAAATATAATCTTTTGATTAATCCGGCTTTAAAAGAAGAGCTGGACTATATAATTAAAAATATGGATACGGTTAGAAAACAGCTTCGGTTTGACAATTTTAAATCCATGGTTGCTTCTAAAATTCTTTATGAGGGCATTTTTTTAGGCGGAAGCAGAAATCTTTTTGATCACATCAAGAGCCTGCTGAAAGACTTTGCTATCGATGATAAAATCGTTTCATTTGAAGAAAAAGCCAGGCAGGACCGGGTAGTTGCTGAAAAGATATTGGCTTCAGACAAAAGTACCGTTCATGATGAAGAATTGATGTCATTATTTTATACAACCGAAGAAAAGGAAGAAATTTTTTAAAAAGTTAGGAGTGCGGGAACTAAGTGATATTAAAGATAGTAGATGACTACGATGCAATGAGCGAATTTGCTGCAAAGCTGGTCGCGGATTTAATTATATTTAAAAAAAAGGCGGTTTTGGGGTTTGCAACTGGTTCAACACCGGAAGGGATGTATACTCGCTTAGTTGAGATGTACAGGCAGGGAAAAATTGATTTTAAGGCTGTCACAGCCTTTAACCTGGATGAATATGTCAGTTTAAGCCCGGACCACCCCCAGAGTTATTATGCATATATGTGTAATAATATATTTAAACACGTTAATATCAACCCTAAAAAAATAAATATACCCAGTAGTAATAGTGAAAATATAAATGAACGCTGTAAGGATTATGAAAAGAAAATAACAAAGGCCGGAGGAATTGATCTCCAGGTTCTTGGTATCGGGATTAACGGCCACATCGGCTTTAATGAGCCGGCCCAGTATTTACGATCAAGCACTCATTTGGTTGAACTGGCCGAGGAGACTATAAAAGCCAATAGCCGTTTTTTTCAATCTATTGATGAAGTGCCCAGGCAGGCTATTACAATGGGAATGGGATCGATAATGAAGGCTAACAGAATCCTCCTTTTAGCCAGCGGAGGAAAAAAAGCTGAAGCAATCAGAAATTCATTCAGTGGTTTTGTAACTACTGAAAGCCCGGCGTCATTTTTACAATTACATAAGGACGCCGTAATTGTTATTGACCGGAAAGCGGCTTCCCTTTTATAAAACAAGCTCAAATCGGAGATAATCTAAACCCTGCAGCCTTCTTGTTCTTGGTGAATGACAAGCGGCGCCTCAGGGACGTTAGAACCTTATCCAGTGGCTTAGCAGGTTGTGCTCGAGTAGTTACTAATTGATCTCCTATAGAATGCAGGATTTTAGACATTAATGAAACGATAAGGGAAATAGAAAACAGATCCGGAAGCAAATTCGCCCCACCCTGCTTACTGTAGTAATCCTTTGCAGCTTAGTAATGATACTTTTGGCTTAATATCAATAAAAGAAAGATATAACAAGGCTGACTAACAGAGTGATAGCTCCAAAAATATTTACTTGACTGATCAAAGAGTAAAGTGGAGTTTTGAAGTAATCGTTAGTTACGCAGGTGCAAAGATGAACGGGTGAGCCTAGATAGCCCACATAGGAACAAACGTAGATAAGACCCAGGTAGCGCACTGTTAACATCTCGGGGCCCAGAAGGGGCATAAGGATCGGGAGGGTAAGGCCCAGTGACGCTGCGTTATTGCCTGTTATAAATCCAGTTATAAATGGAAGGGCGACCAGGATTATAGTTAATGGAAAGCCTATATTTAAAAGAAAGTTTGTTGCCTGCTGGATTGAGTTAGCTTCCAACATAAAATCTTTATAAATAACAATGCTCAGAATTGAAAGGGCCAGTGGCCAATTAAGGCCATGCATAAAAATTTTTATCCGTTTTCTGACAGTACTGCTTATATCATCTACAGGAAGGTTAATAAAAAAAGCGATCACAATACCGGCCAGTAAGGCCAGAGGAAAATAAACGCCAAATGCTATACCTAAAATAATAGCCAGCAAATAAGGAGAAGATGATATTAATAAAGTTATCAATGCTTCATACCTGTTTTCGCCTGCCTCTTTAAGTTCTGGCTTATTATTCAGGTGAGGATAGCGCCTAAAAAGGATAAAGGTGGCAATAATAAAAACAATGGCTACTACTGGAATAGTAAAGCTTAGATAGCTCGCAATACTGACGCCTGTGATTCCTGAAGCCAGGATTAAACCGGCATTAAAAGGATATATAAGTACTACCAGGTGCCGGTAAACCATATTGGACATGGCCATTTCCAGGTTTGGCATTTTTATTTCTTTACCTGTTTCTGCAACCATGGGTGCTGAAATTATTGCTCCGCCCGGTACAGTTGAAAATAAGGATATGGCTGCCGGAAAAATCATGATCAAAACCCGGGGATCACGGATTAAGGCACGCAAACTATTAACCAGCTTTTCCATAGCGCCAATGCTTTGATGAAGGTGGCCTAGCATGGTGATGGCAACAACCATTGACACCAGGTAAAAAGCGGTAGAGCTGGTTATAGAGCTATAAAAAATCCATAAATTTTGACCAATACCTTTACTGTTGGTTAAAGCAAGAATTAATATGGACAAAGATAAGACCTGGTATAACTTCCAGTCTTTACGAATTAAAATAAGTATTAAAAGAATAGAAGTGATTACCCCTAAGGCTTCTAGCAGGTCTGAGCTACTTAGATTCATTTATTGACTCCTTTAAGTGCTGAATCTTTGCTTGTCTATTAAAAGGTGATCGGTGGTTTCTTTTCAGCCGCCAGCGTGCTGTTGATTAAATTGCCTGCAATGAAAACTGTGTTCGCAGATTGCTCAGGCAGAAATTGCAGCGGCTAAGTTTCGGTCTTTTTCCGGGCTTTTTCCACGATAAGCTCATCTTAAGCTCTCGCTCTGTGGCCGGCTTCGGGCCGGCAGCCCGCTTCAGACTTCAATTCGCCGCCAGTTTCAAACCTTCAATTAATGCTTTACCTGGGTTTTCATCGCAGGCCTGCCGGGTTAATCTAAAACAGGTTGAGCTGTTACTATTTTTGCATCTATAATGATATGTAAACTAATCACAGAAAGCAATATCAAACTAGCGAATGCCGCCCAAAAAACCCGGGCGGCAGGATATTAAAGCGCTATCTTTAATAAATGTTATGATATTTTTATTAATTGTTCTGGTTGTCTGGATGTTCAGGCAGCATATATAAAATATCGTCCCAGGGATGTCTGTAAAGACCCTGCCCGATTCGTTTTTGATCTATGATATGCGCCAGTAAACCTACTGTCCTTCCGAGGACAAATAGGGCGTTTAAACCACCCAGATTAACAAAATTACGGACTTGCTCATGGGTATAACCTATCCCTCTTAGCATATCGCAGCATAATGCGCCGATACAACCGTCGACATTCAAAATCAGGTTATCTCTTTTGGTTGTGGTTATTTTCTCAACTTCGAGCGCAAAATCAAGGGTTTCAGTGACCGGAAAATGCTTTAGAGCATATTCTTTCATAATTTTAACCCGCATGTCGGGATTGGTTACTGATTTGATACGGTGTCCGATTCCCTGGATATTTTTCTTTTTCACCTTCATATCGTTGACCATATATTTCGGCGTTTGATCCTGGTAAAAATATTCGGTAAAAATTTCTGCTGCTCCCTGCACTGCACCGCCAAAACGGGGGCCGATTGTTAGCAGTCCGCTTACCAGTGATGAAACCAGATCTTTTCCTGCCCTTGTTGTAACAATAGTGTTGTGGGCTCCAGACACTGCGGGGCCGTGGTCGGCGGTGATCAAAACTACCATTTCTAAAAATTTGGCAGCCCATTCTGGCAGCTTCATTTTGAACCATAAAAGTCCGAGTACTCCTCCCAGACCATAATCTTCTTCAAATACTTCGCTAATGGGCACACCGCAATAGAGAAGCTCTTCACCCCTATCGTCGACAATGGTTGAGGTGAAATTTGGTTTTTTCCTGATCAGACCCTGCGCTACAGCCTGGTTATAATCCATGGGAACTAAAAGTGGTTCTACATCTTGCGCCGGTTCAAGTTTACCTTGTTGGAGAAGTGATTGGTATGTTTCCTTTATTTTTCGATCTAAGTCATTGAAGCTTTCCGGAACTATAGCCCCTACTTCTTTAAGGGCTTTGTTTTTAGCCCGCGCTGTTTCAAAATCGGAGTGAGCCTTTGCTCCGGCATGTCCAAACTGCACCCCGGTGCTGAATTGTTCTGAGCTGGTTCCCATACACCAGGCAACCAGGGGTTTGGTAATGGTGCCGTTTTTTAATGCTTCTACTATTTCGTATTCAGCCCTGCCTCCGACCTCTCCTAACATTACCATCATCTTTACATCCGGGTTTGCTTCATACCGCTTAAAATGATCGAGATAGCTTGATCCGGGGAACCTGTCTCCTCCCAGGGCAATGCCTTCATAGACACCATCAGTATTGCGAGCGATAATGTTGCTCAACTCATTGGACATGCCACCTGATTTGGACAGGTAAGCAACATGACCGGGGCGGTGCAGTTTTGATTCAATCAGGTTATCTAAAGTTCCGCCTGTATCGCCAATTTTGAAAGCCCCGGCTTTTATGCCTCCTACCGTGGCGGGCCCGATAATCATTTTTTCGTTTTGTTTAGCCCTTGCTATAATTTCTTTGGTGCGGTGTTCCGGTATGCCTTCGGCTATAATAGAGATAGTTCTAATTGAAGGGAATGATATTGCCTCAATAGTAACCTGGTAAGCGCTTCTTCTTGATGCGAAATTGATCAGAATGTCCGCATCTGGATGATGAGTTACAGCATCTTTCAGCTGTTTATAAATAGGGATATTAATAATGTCACTGCCCCAGAATCCCTGGTGGTTGCCACCTCCGGTCGGATTAACGATGGCGGCTACACTGGGCAAATCCCTTTTGCAGGCATAATCGAAATCAAGCATTCTTTGAATAGCATTTTGCTGATATCCATAAATGATCGCCGCTGTGTTATGATCAAACAGATCATATTCCGGTTTACTGCTCATGAATCTTCCTCCTTTCGGTTTTTCATTTTTTAAGCACCCTGTTCTGATAGAGCCATCCGAACTATTTCAGTCATGTGAGTCTCCGGCCCAAATACCTTGATAGGTAAGCCTATATTTTGGCCAAGCTGCTTCATTTGGTTTAAGCCCTGCTGGTAATTAGGCCCGCCTCGACGGACATATATTTTAACAGGGGTTTCAGTCAGTTTATCTCTATAATCTTCCAGAGCCTTGATTATCCCTGTGAAAGTTTTGGCAACATCGGTAAAATTTGCTATGCCTCCGCCAATGATGAGGTATTTTGCTTCACCATCGGGATTTTTCCTCCGGGTCATTAAGTCCAGGATGGTCTTGGCGTACTGATATGTTTCATCTGTGCTCGGATTTCCACTGTATTCTCCATAATTTGCTATTTCATCTACAAAACCAAGATCAGCTATGGTATCTGTATAGACAACACTGGCGCCTCCGCCTGCCACCATGGTCCATATTTTGCCTTCCGGGTTTAGTATTGTGAATTTTAATGATGAGCCAGATTTTTCATCAAGGTTTTTAATATATTCTTCCTCCGGGGTGAGCTTGGCTCCAAATTCAGGAGGATAAACGATTTCTCCCCATTTACTTGCTGCTTCAAAATCTGCTGCATCGTCAAGGCGGCATTTAAAATCGAGGGGGATAAAAGCATTTTCCTTTAAAACGAAAGGATTTATTTCTAAAAAGGCGTAATGCAGATCAAGATAGTATTTATAGAAAGATTTGACCAGGTTTGTAAGTTTATTTCTATATTCAAGTTCAACATTAGAGAAAAGGATGTTTTCCAGATCAATTGTATCGATATCATCCAAAATTCCTATTGTGAGTTTTGCTACTTCACCTTTTTCAAGCAAATCTTCTATGTCCACTCCACCTCTGTCGGAAAATAGAATATCTGTACCCTCATCTGTTGATGAAAATGACAGGTAGTATTCTTTATCTATTTCAACAAAGGGTTCAATTAAGAAATGGTTTAATGCTCCACTTAAGTTATTGATGGTAATTTCCTGGCCCCTTTTTTCTTCCAACCATTTCTTTGCACCTTTCCAATCCTGGTTTAATAACACCAGGCCATGTTTGCCGCGTTTGCCTATAACCATATCCGGTTTTACAACGAGCGGTTCTGTTGACAGCCATTCATATTGATCAGATAAAAGTTTTAAATCGCTTTCAGGGCTAACCGGCACAAATTTGGCGGGAAAGGTAAGCGATGAAGGGAAATAATCTCTCCAGTTACGGGCCAGCATCATTTTAGCCGCATATTCTCTAATCGGTCTCTGGGCCATACAAATCACTCCTTAGTATTTTTTAGTACCGTTGATCTTTGTTGTTGGCACAGCCAGGGGTTGTTTAATCACTGCCAAGCCGGGAAGATTGTTTTACATGCCTGCACTTTATGCTCACTTCAGCTTCCTTTAACAGGCTTTACTGGATCATGACAGCATAGGCTGTGTAGTTACTAATAATTAAAGTATATTAGAATGCTGCTTTCAATATTAATTAAATAAAAAAGGTAATATACAATATGTGCATTTAGTTCATTAAGTAAATCATTTTTTAACTGTATTGAAACTATTTTGTTAGGGCTTAGCGATAATTCCCTACAGGCTTTGCGAAAGAACTTAAAAATGTGGTAGTTTTGTTATATAATTGACTAAGCTCAATAATCTTATATATCAATAATACGCACATACTCCCAAAATGGAGGTTTTAATAGCCGTGCCAGTTTTCCAGCAGAACAAAAGGCCCTTCAGGTTAGGCTTGAAATTAAAATTAATCATCGTAATCTGCTTTTTGTTATCCGCCTTGGTTCTAATTATCGGTATTTCCATTAATCGAATAGTAGCGGACATATTAGAAGATCAAATTGGAAAGAGGGCATTGAGCGTAGCTCGTAGTGTTTCATTAATTCCTGAGATTAGAGCGGCCTTTGATGAAGATAACCCATCTGAAATAATCCAGCCCCTGGTTGAGCCGATGAGGGTGGCTACCGGGGCTGAATTTATTGTAATTGGCAATACTGAAACTGTCCGCTATTCTCATCCCGTGCCTGAAAGAATTGGCCAAACCATGGTCGGTGATGATAACGATCCTGCCCTGGAAGATGGAATGTTTTATACTTCTAAAGCAGTTGGCACTTTAGGGCCATCATTGCGCGGCAAGGGACCGATTTTTTCAGATGATGGAGAAATAATTGGTATAGTTTCTGTTGGATTTCTTATAGACGATATAGAGACTATTATCGGCAGGTATGAACAAGAAATCTGGTTTTTAATCTTACTATTTATTGGTATCGGCACGCTCGGGGCGACTTTAATCGGAAGTCATTTCAAAAAAATGATCTTAGGTCTTGAGCCTGAGGAAATAGCGCATCTATTTATTCAAAAAGAAGCTATTTTACAGTCTATTCATGAGGGTGTTATCGCAATCAATCAGGATGGCAATATTACCATGATCAACAATAGTGCCCGGAAAATACTCGGTGGTGATACTGAACAGTACATTAATAAGCCTATAAAAGAAGTTCTCCCCAACACAAAGATGATTGAAGTTTTGGAAAGCGGCCAGAGTCAATTTGATCAGGAAACTACAATAGGTCAAAAATTTATTATTGCCAACAGGATGCCTATTATGTTTAATGATCAGGTTATCGGAGTAGTAGCCAGTTTTAGGGATAAAACAGAGATTGACAGGCTAACTGAAGAACTGCATCGCATAAAAATATATACGGAGGCTTTAAGAGCACAAACTCACGAGTTTTCAAACAAATTATATACAATATCTGGGTTACTGCAGCTAGAGCAATTTGATGAAGCCGTAAAATTAATCAACAAAGAGCAAAAAGTACAGCAAGAATGGATTCGTTTCATGATTCGTGAAATAAAAGATCCGATGATCAGTGCTATCCTCCTTGGTAAATTTAACAGGGCAAGTGAACTGGGTGTAAAAATTACTATTGATCCGGAAAGCAGTCTTACCTATATAGGCTCTGATGTTGAGAGGGAAACTCTAATAACTGTAATCGGTAACATTATAGAGAATTCTATTGAAGCATCTTTGGAGAATAACAATCATAAGCCTGAGGTGAAAATTTCAATTGTAGATATAGGTAATGATATAATTATTGATGTATCAGATTCCGGTAACGGTATTCCTGTCGGCAATACAGACATAATTTTTGAAAATGGTTTTTCTACAAAAACGGGTAATCACCGGGGTATTGGATTGTTTTTGGTTAAGCAGGCACTTAATAACCTCAATGGAGCCATAACTGTTGAAAAAGGGGAATTAGGTGGAGCTTGTTTTACTATCTATATTCCTAAAAGCACAGGAGAGTTGCATTATGCCGAAGCCTAGTTACAAAGTGCTAATCGTTGAAGACGATTTTAAGGTGGCAGAAATAAATGCGCAATATGTCAGGCGGATAGCAGGATTTAAGGTGCTTGGAATTACAAAAACCGGAAAAGAAACCCTAGAATTCTTATCAAACCAGGTTCCTGATTTAATTCTTTTAGATACCTACATACCTGATGTAGAAAACCTTGAGCTTTTATGGAAAATCAGACAGCAGTATAAAAATATTGATGTCATTATGGTCACCGCGGCAAAAGAGGTGGCAAATATTGAAGAAGCAATTCGTGGAGGAGTAGTAGACTATATCATTAAACCTTTTGACTTTACCCGCTTTAAAATTGCCCTGGAGGATTATACAGAAAAAAAAGCCATACTAAAGGCTAAAGAGAGTATGGATCAAAAAGATGTTGATCAGTTAATGAGTGTAAGCAGTGATTCCTCTGAGCTGAATGAAAAAGAACAGGTTTTACCGAAGGGCATAAGCGTTTTAACCTTAGAAAAAATTGAAAACATTATTACCTGTTTAGAGGGAGTCACGGCTGAAGAATTAGGTAATAAAATTGGAGTGAGCAGGATTACTGCCAGACGATATTTAGAATACCTGGTTTTCTTAAACAAAGTGAAAGCTGAATTGAAGTATGGTAAAGTAGGCAGGCCCGAAAGGCGATACTATAAAGTCTGAACAAAAGGTACAAAAAGAACGATATAATAATTATTTTTTTAAGTTTAACAATATTGACTCTTTCTTTTCTTCCCCATATATTATCCTCAGCTATTAAAAAATCAAAGCTCTTTAGACCATAGTAACTATTCTGTTTTTGGCATGGCAAAACTTTATCATTTTATTCTTCATTGCAGTTAAAAGCTACAGCCTGTCAAAAGAGCAGTATCTTCTGAACATCAATAATTGTATTGTTGTTACTTGTACCTCACTGATGTATCTGTTACTTTAAGGTTTTAAAAACAAAAATCTTTCAGTCTTAACTTATTCAGATTTTAACAACCATGTTTATAAGGTGGTGATAAAAAGAGCAGTTGAGTTTAAAGAGTTTACTTATTTAAACCCATAAAATGAAATTGGAGGGAAAATTCAACAATGAAAAATTATTTTGTGTTAAGCTTGCTTTTGATTTTTGCTGTAGCACTTGTATTTACCGGTTGTGAACCTGCTGCTGAAGAAGTAGAAGAAGCAGATGAGCCGGAAGAAGTTGAAGCAGTAGAGGAAGTAGATGAAGTAGATGAGGCGGATGAAGATGTTTATCCCAGCAAGCCCATTGAATTTGTTGTACCCTTTGGCGCTGGCGGTGGATCGGATCGTTGGGCAAGGGCGATGGCTTCACCGGCGATGGATTATTTTGATGATCAACCCTTAAGGGTTGTCAATCGTCCAGGTGGAGATGCTGCAATAGGAACTCAGTATATGTTGGATCAGGAACCGGATGGTTATACGTTCATGATTTCTTCCTCAACTCCGATTATGACATCCATGCTGGAAGATACCGGTTTCACTTATGAAGATATGATTTGCTTTACTACAAATCGCAATGTTCCAACTATATTGCTGGCCGATCCTGATGGCCCTTATACAACCTGGGAGGATTTTATTCGAGAAGTTGAAGAGCGTCCCGGTGAAATTACTCTTGGTGGAACTGTGGGATTAAGGGGCAACCTGGAGCATATGCTTTACCAGCTGGGCCTGGCAGAAAAAGTAAATCATGTCCCTTATGATTCTACCGGGGAAGCTGTAACTGATTTTCTTGGAGGTCATATTGAACTGGCTGCCGTTACCCCGGGTACAGGTGCACCCGTTGTTGAAGCAGGGAATGCAATTGCTGTAATGTATACTACTGATGGTGAATTACTTGAAGCGGTATATGAAGGAGTGCCCAATACTGATGATTTGGGCCTCGATCCATTTGGGCTTTTAGGTTTTCTTGCTATTTCTGCTGATGCCCCTGAGGAAAAAATTCAATATTTGTCTGATGCCTTTAGAGAGCTTTTTGAAGATGATGCTTTTCTTGGCTTGCAGGAAACTACAGGAGAAGCACTCTACCACCTGTCATATCCTGAGTCTCATGAGTTTTACGTGCAGTATGCACAAGATCTGGAAGTTTTAGTTGAGCTTTTAGATTAGATTATGTAATCAACAACAAATGCTTTGCAGCGCTGCAGCCTTTAAGACTGCAGCGCTGATATATAAAAGAAGGGTAATTGTTTAATGCTACAATAAAAAGGGTGATCTCTGGTTATGAAAATTGGAAAGGTTTATCTTAGTCCTGACCGGGTTAGTGGGATTGTAATTGCCCTTTTAGCAGTCTGGTTATTATATATCTCATATACTGCAGAGTGGGCTTTTCAGGAAACCCGGGATGGGCTCAGTGTTGGTTTTTTCCCAAGGATAACTAATATGGCTACAATTGGGCTGGCTTTACTGGTAATCATATTTCCGGCACAAACCTACCCTGAAAAATTGGCTAAACTGACCCCCAGGGGCATTATTAAGGCAGGAATTGGGTTTATAATTGCTATTGTTTTTTTTATACTTTTACAAAACTTCGGTTATTTTTTCGCAGCATTTCCCTGTTTATTCTTAGGGATGTTCCTGATGGGGGTTCGTCCCTGGTATTTTGCTGCGCTTTACGGAGCTATAGCTACCGGTGCTGTATTTGCCCTGTTTTATGTTTTAGGTTTCCCCTTACCAGGTGTTTATTAAAAACTGGAAATGCTTTGATGAAAAAAGAACTGGTATGGACATTTTTTAAGCAGGCAGTAATGATAAAACTATTAAGATAAACCAAGTATTATTGTTAGAAGAATTGTGATCTGCGGGGGTGTGAAAATGTTTGATCCGCAAGTTTTGGGAGAAGCCTTGATGATTATAGCGGATCCCAGTGTCTGGTATCAGGTGGCTATCGGGGTATTAATCGGAATAACTGTAGGTGCGATCCCGGGCTTAAGTACTTCTGCTGGAATGGCCCTGACATTACCGGCGACATTGATGCTTCCAACGGGCGCAGCCTTTGGTTTGATAATTGGGGTATATAAAGGGTCTACTTTTGGCGGTTCTATATCGGCTATTACTTTTGCTACTCCTGGAACGGCTGGCGCAGCTATGACCAGCCTGGACGGCTATCCTCTGATGAGGCAGGGTAAAGGAAAAAAAGCTTTACAAACAGCCCTATATTCTTCAGTTACTGCTGATGTAGCGACTGATATTATGACTATGATGGTTGCTCCTATGATTGCTGTAGTTGCCCTAAGTTTCGGGCCCGGTGAAAGAACTGCCCTTATTGTGCTTGCCTTTATGCTAATTGGGACTCTGGCTCATGAAAGCCCGGTCAAAGGATTGCTTGCTGCTGCTATGGGTATGGTTTTAGGAATTATTGGCATTGACCCTGTAGCCCAGGCTTCAAGGCTTACTTTTGGTTTTTACTGGCTCCGTGATGGTATCGACATTATTCCGCTGATGATCGGGATGTTTGCTGTTTCAACAATGCTATTGCAGATAACCGAACACAAGACTGGCGGGAAAGTGGCAGAAAAAGCTTCAGAGGTTATTAAAAAAGCATCTGAAGGCTTAAAATTCCACGAGTTTAGAAAAACTTTCAAGTCAATAGGGCTGGGTATCGGTGTTGGATCCATATGCGGGGTTTTACCCGGACTGGGATCAACTGCTGCATCTATGCTGGCTTATACATTGGCTAAAAGATTATCGAAAAACTCATCTGAGTTTGGGAAAGGCTCCCTGGAAGGAATCGCCGCAGCGGAAGCCGGGAACAATGCGACAGTCGGACCCACCTTAATCCCCCTGCTTGCCTTCGGTGTTCCGGGCAGCACTCCAGCCGCATTGATTGGGGGTGCTTTAATGCTAAAAGGCCTTACCCCTTCTCCAATGTTATTCGAAACCCATGCTTCCATGGTTGTCGCCCTTTTGCTCATCCTTCTTCTTGCAAATTTCGTCAACCTGATTCTATCTTCAGTGGTGTTTCCCATATATGCCCGGGTAGGCCAGCTGCCTCAACAAATCTTAGTTCCTATTGTTTTACTGCTTTCAGTTGTCGGTACTTATGCTTACCGTTCAAATCCCTATGATGTTTTGATCATGTTTCTCATTGGTATTATTGGTTTCTTGATGAAAATTTATGAGTATCCAATTCCACCTCTTGTCTTAGCCTTTATCTTAACGCCTCTTCTTGAACAATCGTTAAGAAGATCTCTGGTCATAACCAGCGGCGATGTTGCCGCAGCCTTTTCAAGCCCTCTGTCTTTGGTAATGTTAACGGCAGCAGTTCTTATATTTTTCTTATCGTTTAAGATTTCCAGCAAGATGGAAGCTGTTTCCGCAGAAGCAAAGCAAGAAAAGCAAGCTGATAAAGAAGCCAGGTAACTGGATTTGTTGTTTATGCTGAATTATATTGATTATTAAGCCTGTCTTACAGTACCCAATCACGCCTGAACTGAAAAGTCAGGCAAGCTATCAAGTGAAGGCTTATAATTGGCGGCAGGGCGAGGCCTGAAATTGGCTGACAGGCAGGGTGCCGGCCTCTGAGCGGGCTTTTAAGATGAGTTTGCCACTATTAGAAAGCCGGCGAAGGGCCGAAGCTGAACCATTGCAATTGCTGTCTGAATGATCTGTGGGTCAAATTTTGTTTAAACCTTTAATCAACAGCCCGGTAGTAGCTGAACAGATAATGCTTATTGATAATTAACTCAAGGAGGAAGGCAGAGTAAGCCCTTCAATAAAAACTAATATTTGGGTCAACAAAACCAGCCTGATAATGATATACTATAAAGGTCAGATTAATTTTATGAGGTGTGCACATGGAAGCCGGTTTTAAATCAGAGGCCCTGGAGGTAAACCTGGCCCAAACAAAACATGAGCAGACTGAGCTCCCTTCTGAACACAGCTGGTTTGTTTCTTTGTCTTCTTCATACTGGGGGATAAACAAAAGAACAGAAGAACTATTCCTTGAATATAACCATCCCCATCCCAATTATGATTTTATTATTGAAAACCTGCATACCATCAGCCTGACTGATTTATGGCTTTACAGTTCTATTGAAGAATCTGAAAAAGCTCTTTATTTCTTAGTTGCTATTTTTGAAGATCTCGAAACTAAAGAGCTATCTGAAAAACAACGAGAGCAGTTAATAAAAACCCTCTTTAAATTTATTGACCGCCTGTTGAATGAAGGAACATATCCCAAGCAGGTTATTTGGCGTTGTTTGAATTTGATTGAAAGAGGGATGGAAAAACATGAAGCGATCTATCTTCGTAATTCCGGTTATTTTAAAAAATATTTGGCGCGGGCAGCGGCAGCGCCTGATTTTAATGGCGCTGTTTGCAGGCTGACCAAGGCAGTTCTGCGAAAAAGCTGTGCTTTTTGGTCTGAAACAACCGGCGCAGAGGAATGGTTTGATACTAAGGCTGATCTTTTCCAGCCTGTTCATCGTAAAAAAATTAAATTGATCGGTAAGGATTTTTTCGATAGATTATCATGCCGCATTGAAAGTTCTCAAACCTGGGAAGAAATTGAATCGAACCTCTTTTTTAATGATATTGCCAACCATTTTCGCCATTTTAGCGAGGAATTTAATCTTTCCATCGAAAAAGTCTATTATTTGCTGTATGTGCTGCATCTTCCAGGTATGGCCCAGCTAAAAAAACACCTGCTTTATGATCTCAACCGTCTTTTAAAAACTGCCCTGGATGAGCTCAATCAGGAAGAAGTTTGCCATTTTATTGATATGCTTTTTAGCCTTTTTAAAGAACTCAAAGATCAGCAAACCGATACTGTTTTGGATTGCCTGTTTACCCTGGGCAAAGAGATTGTCAGTATGGATAACCAGGAAATGACTTATTATTATATGCAGAGGTTGATCGAGTTTGGGTTTGTTTATCCCGGTAAAATTAAAATAACAGCAGATTGGGAAACAAAAGCTAATGCCGACCATGTTAAAAATATTCGCATTTGGCTTGATTTGATCGAAACTTCTCCCTATAAATTCAAAAAACTCCTTTCGGCCCTGGTTGTTAATTTAAGGCTCGGAGGTATATTTATTTCTGATACAGATTTATTTCAACGTGATGTAACTAAATTATTAAATGCTGATATAGCTCCGGTTTACAAGCAGGTTAAACAGCTGGCCCGTTTTTTCCCGGTTTATTTTAATGAAATCGGAGCAGAAGGCAAACTGCGTGAAGTAAGCACAGTCATTGATGAATTAGCCGGCCGCAAAGACAGGGTTATTCACTTTGTCCGAAAACAGGTTCATACCGAGAGTAATAATACTCACATCAAACTGATCCAAAAAGTTGCCGATTTCTGGTATAACGGCCGGTTAGAGCAGCTTCGAGATGTTTTGCCTGAAGACGTTTATAATGCCCTGAATAAGAAAGAAGAACACTATATTAGAATTAACCGGTTAACCCGTTCTGCCTGTGATCATTTTGGCGTAGATCATAGCGGTCTCCTAAAGTTATCTGAAGAAGAAGTTTCTGCTTATCTCAATACTTTGTCCGGAGAAAACGAAAAAGATAAAAAACGCTTGACCTACCTGATTCAACTTTACCAGCTACTGCTTGAAAAGTATTCCTTTGAGACTCGTAATATTACCGGCCTGCTTACGCAAAGCCGTTTTTTTAGTGAAGAAGATGTTCAATATTTTTCTGAGCTTATGGGAGAAAAACTCTATAGGGAAGCGTTGGAACAGATTTACTCATATATGGCCACTCTTAAAGATGTTATCCTGAGCAAAGAAAAAACAGAAGCAATTGAAACTATTTATTATAAACGCCATATTGCCGCCGGCATTCCTTCCATGTACGGACAGTATAAAGAACCGAAATTTGAAGCCCTTGGCTTGATGTACCGGTTGGAGCAGGTTGCATCACTTCTTATAGAAGAAATTGTTGATGAAGTTGATATGGATTATATTTCTGCCAAAACTTTGAAAAATATTTATGAAATATTGGTTTTATTTAAAACTGGGCTTGAACTGGATGGGATGGTTAATCAGAATTTTAATTCGACCCTGGAAATGTTCAGGTACAGCCTGACTTCAGCCAGTGTCACCCTGGAACAGTATATGAACATTTTCCGTTTCATGTCCCAGCATATTAAAGAGTTAATCAATGAGTATTTTATTCGGGTTTATGATGAAACTATAAACACCGTAGTTCCCCAAATTTTTAGTAATGATCCCGAAATAATTGCCAAAGAATCGGAAATTTTTTACCGTGATATTCTATCATCGGCATTTTTAGTTCAAGAACTTGATCAATTTATTGCCAATGCTATGAACATGATTCACAATATGCTGGAAAATTACTCTGAAGCTCATATTCATAACATGATGAGCTACAATCCTGATTTGGCGATTAGCCCTCTTGACCGGGAAACCCTGCAGATGGACAACCAGCTATTTTTAGGAGCTAAAGCTTATTATCTAAAAAAATTAATTGCCTATGGTTTGCCAATCCCTCCCGGCTTTGTTTTAACTACTGAAGTTTACAGGCATAAAGATACAATATTTGAACATCACTCCATGAGCCAGGATTTAGACAATATGATTTATCAGCATCTGGCGAAGATAGAAGAAAAAACTGGCTTAAAATTTGGGGATCCCAAGAACCCTCTATTGCTCTCAGTCCGGTCAGGCACTGCTATTTCTATGCCTGGAGCAATGAGAACATTTCTTAACGTCGGCATGAATGATAAAACCGCCCTGGCCCTTGGTGAAAACCCTGAAACGGACTGGATGGGCTGGGATGCTTACAGGCGGTTTATACAGAGCTGGGGAATGTCTCATGGAGTTGACCGGGACTACTTTGATGAAGTGATGGTCCGGGTTAAAAGCAATTACAATGTTGAGAAAAAGGCCAGTTTTACAGCTCCTCAAATGAAGGAGCTGGCTCTTGAGTATAAAAAGACACTAAACAGGCATGGTGTTTTTATAGCCGAAGATCCCTATGATCAGCTCCGGCAGTCAATTAATAATATATTTAATTCCTGGTCTTCCCAGCGGACGGTTGCCTACCGTAAACATCTGCAGATCGCCGATGAATGGGGGACGGCGGTTCTGGTCCAAAAAATGGTTATGGGAAATAGATCTAAACGATCCGGCTCCGGTGTAGTTTTTACACACAATCCTAAACTTAAAAAGCCCGGTATAAATCTTTATGGCGACTTTACTCCCTGCAGTCAGGGTGAAGATATAGTAGCCGGCCTGGTTTATACCATGCCTATTTCAGAAAGTCAGCGGACAGATGACTATCCAGACAGCGAATTTTCACTTGAATCGGCTTTTCCTGCTATCTATAAACAGCTTCACGCAATAGCCACTGAACTGATTGAAAAATACGGGTTTAATAATCAGGAAATTGAGTTTACCTTTGAGTCTGAAAACCCTGACGATCTCAATATTCTTCAAATCCGTGAACAAAATATTGTTCAACAGGAGAAAATTATCGTATTTAGCACTCCCATTGAGGAAATGGAACAACTTGGCAGGGGCATTGGAGTAGGAGGAGGAGCTATGAGCGGTATGGTTAGTTTTGACATGGATGATTTAATAAATAACAAGCATCACTACCCGGAAGAAAACCATATCCTGATTCGCCCTGATACTGTACCTGACGACATTCAAATGATTTTTATGTGCGACGGCCTGGTAACCAGTCGGGGAGGAGTTACTTCCCATGCCGCCGTTGCTGCAGATAAGCTGGGCAAAGTTTGCGTTGTTAATTGTGAAGAGCTGGTAGTAAACGATCATGAAAAATATTGCAAAATAAATGATTACGTAATCCGTAAAGGAGATGCTATTTCTATAGATGGGACCTGGGGTAATATTTATGCAGGCAGTTATCCGGTTCAGGATGCTTAATCAGCCAAAAGGGAGGAATTGAAATTGAACGACCACCTGCAAAGCAGGAAGATGCTGGGTATTAATGGTATTGGAAGGATTGGAAAGCTTACCCTCTGGAATCACCTCAACGCGGGATATTTTGACTACTTTGTCCTAAATACCGGACGGAAAGTAGGGAAATCATTAGAAGATGTTATTGATTATTTAACCAAAGACAGCACCTACGGGTCAATAGATCGCTTTTTATATGGTTATTCTGGAAAAACTGCAGCCATAGAAATAAAAGATCATGACCAGAGTTTGTTTACCATTAATGGAACTCCCGTTAAACTGAATACTCTATCCCGGAATCCCAGGGAGGTAAACTGGGCCAGGGAAGGTGTGCAGCTGGTTGTTGAATGTACTGGCGGTTATGTTGATCCCACTATTCCCGCTGATCACCCCAAAGGTAGCGTTAGAGGACATTTAGAAGCCGGAGCGGAAAAAGTAATTGTTAGCGCCCCTTTTAAAGTTGCTGACGGAGCTAAAAAAATGCCTCCAGACAGCTGTATGTTTGTTTACGGGATAAACCATAGTAAGTATGACCCCTCCACCCATCATATTTTATCGGCGGCAAGCTGTACTACTACGGGGTTATCTCATATGATCAAGCCTTTGCTTGAAACCAGGGAGACATCCAGCATTATTACTGCTTCCATGTCCACAGTTCATGCTTCCACTAACAATCAAAAAATCCTTGATGGTGTTCCTAAGGCAGGCACGTCTGATTTGCGCAAGTCTCGTTCAGTTTATGACAATATCATTCTTACCTCTACCGGAGCTGCTAATGCCCTGGAGGAGATAATGCCGGAAATCAAGGATATCGGTTTTATGGCTGATTCAGTGCGCATTCCGACCAGCACCTCTTCTTTGATCATGTTAAATGTTACTTTTAAAACTGAATTGAATGAAGCCGGTGAGCCTAAGCTAAACCGTGATTTAATTAATGATATTTATAAAA
>PWYU01000074.1 GCA_003567725.1 Syntrophomonadaceae bacterium
ATAAAAATATGCTTGCTTTGCATTTTACTATTTGTTAAAATAACATTGGGAAAGTGTACTTTAAAATAAAGATCGGTGGCCTGGCATAATAGCAGGTTGTTTTAACTTGCTGTGGTTTTCATTTTTGAAAATGATTAAACTTAGCTTTTTTCTAAACTGGGAGGTGTCGGGTTGTGAATGCATTAAAAGCTGGTTTTAGAAATATAGTACTTTTAAGTTTGATTTTTTTAATTGTTTTTGGTTTGTGTGGAACTATTAATGCCCGGAGTGGTAATTATTCCTGCCCTTATGTAAGCAAAAGAATAGGTGAATTATTTCAGGAAAGAGACCGTATAGTTCAAGGCTTTGATCCCTGGGGTAGAGGAGATCCAATTACCCGTGAAGAAAAAGATCGTATGATCAGAGTTATCGATGCCAGGATTGAAGGTTTTAGAAGGGACGATCGAATATATAGTCAAAACAAAAGAGATGATACTACGGCGAATAATAATGCTAAAAGAGTAGAAGCGGCCAGGGAAGCCAGGGAATGGAATAATAACTATAACAGGGAATGGAATCAGATAGCTAGAGACTACTTAGATTTAAATGATGCTGATAGGAATAGCTATCGTTCACAACTTAGCCCTGAGCAACAGTCCGTGCTTGACCGTTTTGTTAACCAGCAAAATCAAGCGGCTGCCCAGGCCGCTGGTTCTCAAAGTTCAGGACCTCCTGGTGGTAGCGTCAGCACTGGCAATTTCACCCCAGGCAGTACCACAATCAGCAGTAATTTAATCAATGGTGTAACAGGTGCTTTTATCCCAGGTGGAGCTACCTCGTTGACTGCGGGTGCAGGTGGAACCACTGGTTACGATCCTTTTGATATTAGGGATGAAAGTGAAGGGTATTGTATCCTATGTGGCGGTCCATGTATATATGGAGCTCCAGTGAGTGGACCGGGGCAAACCGAAGGAACTGACCTGGATCCCGGAACCGAATCTGATCCTGGTATTGGTTCTGAACCCGGAACTGGCCCTGATCCTGATCCTGGTACTGGTTCTGAACCTGGAACTGGCCCTGTACCTTACACCGGTGAACCTGGAACTGGCCCTGACCCTGGCACTGACCAAACCGGAGGGTCTGATCAGACTGGTAACTCTGGTTCTGGACAAACCGGAGGGTCTGATCAGACTGGTAATTCGGGTTCTGGCCAAACAGGCGGCTCTGATCAAACCGGAGGCTCTGATCAAACAGGTGGAACTGGCCAATCCGGTGGATCTGGCTCTGGCCAAAATGGGAATTCATGGTGGAAAACTTTTTAAAGGAACTGTTAAACCAGAAGAAGCTGGCTAAAAGAATCAATATGGAAGGAACCGAACAAGCGGAGCAATCGATTGATGATAAGATGATAGTTGGGTTGACTTTCTGGCAAAAGACAGCTTCCAACTATCGAAAAATCTTCAATCTAATGAGTATGAAATAATGGAAATCCAAGCTGCCTTGTTGTGTTCTGTAAGTGATCGAGCTTATATTCAGAACCAGATGGCAGATAATGATAGACTTGTTCAGGAATGCAAAAAAAGCTATTACTCCTTATAACCGCTGATCGAGGTTCTTTTTTAAAAGCCACATTGCCAGGCCAGCAGAGAAAAGAGTAATAAATTGCGCGCCAAAAAGCATCTCCCCGCCGGCTAAGGTGTTATATGAGGCGTGCAGCAAATAGGGGATAAAGAAGGCTATGAATAGGTAGATGTTTCTCTTTTTAGTTGAAGCTTCAAAGATAGCCAGGCCGGCAAAGTAACCCATGATGATTCCCCAAAATTCATGGCCTCCTAAAATATTTCTCAGTATGGCTGTAAAAGTTGGGCTGCCAGTACCTGCAATATAAAGAAAGTTTTCAAGCATAGAGAACCCGGCTGCTACGGTACCGCAAAAAAGAATGCCATCAGCCACCCTTTTTGGGCTGCGGTTTCTCCATATAAAAAGCAGGGCAACAGCGAGTTTAAAAAATTCCTCCGATGGAGCAGTAATAAGAAAATGGATCCTGGCTTGTACTGCAATGCCTCTTCCTAAAAAAAATGGCAGGTCTTGTAGCGGAAGCTGTATAGCAAGGGAGCCGATAATGGCCAGCAGGCCGCCCAGGAAAAATAGCTTTAAAATTTGACCGGGTTGCTGTAGTGCTTCTCTGTCAAAGTAGAGTACGATCGCTAAAAGGCCTAAGGGTTGAACCATGCCCAGTAAAAAATTGATTGTGTTGCTAAAAAAACTTTGCTCTGCAGTCATAGATAAGAATAATCCGAACAGGCCCAGCATAATGATTGTAAAAAGGATCAACGCCTGTTTTTGATTAATCATTCCGACTTGGTATTTTTCAGAAAGCGCTGCCAGATCCGACTTCTTAACAATGTCACCGGGTTTGCCCTCGCTAAAGATTTTTTCGCCATCAAAGAGTAAATGATTGCCGCCCAGCTTGACATTTGCGCCCCTGTTCAAAGGAGCGTAGCTGTCAATTTTTACACCGTCAATGTAGATCCCGTTGGTGCTGTTTAAATCTTTGATGTGGTATTGGCCGTCTCGATATTTAATCTGAGCATGATACCTTGAAACTTCAGGATGATCGAGAACAATTGAATTACTGGTCCCTCTACCGATTGTTAAGTTGTGAAATATAGGAAATGATCTGCTGTATCGAAGAGTGCTGCCATCTTTTTTATGTATCTCCGGCGAGTCGTTATCTGCTGACTTGTTCGAAGAGAGGGGCTTTTGCAGAGAATCCGCACCGGCTTCAGATTCAATTAACTGCAAGATTGAATTGCCAATTTTAAACTGCTCACCTGGAACAATACTGGTTTTTTCATTTATCAACTTATCATTTAGATATAAACCGTTGCGGCTGTTTTCATCTATAATAGTTATAGTCCCATCCTGGGCTACTTCAATCCGCATGTGAACTCTAGAAACATCTATATCTGTTAAGACCAAGCTGCACCTGGATTTGCTTCTGCCTATGAGGCAGGTATCGCCGTATGTTAAATCCAAATATTTTCCTTCGTCCGGTCCGGCAACAACTTGTAGTCGATACAATACCTCACCAACTTTCTAAACCATTTATAAAAGCTGTGTCCGGATGTTATTTCAGAATACTGCTGCTATGGTTGCAATAAAAAAATTAACAATTATTTACAAGAGCTTTGAGGGCTTTTGCAAAAGCATTAACTGATTAATTAGGCATAATAGCGCTTGCTTAAAAATCACCTTGAGAAAATTTCCTTAAAAGCCTGTCGGTTAATTGTTGATTGTCTTATTAAATTTTTAATTGCAATTTCCTGCTTAATAATCAAATATTTTGGAAGTAGTTGGTGTTGTTTATCCGCAACCCTCATTTAAGCATTGATCAATATAATCTTAGCCTGGCAGCATTAAAAACAAACCTGGTGTTTTTTACTTGTAATTTCTTTAACGCTCCATTAAAATATAATTAAAATTTTGTTGAATTAAGTTTTTAAAAAAATGATACGAAAGCTGTTTTTTTGATGCTGGGGATAGTACCTATAGCAACATAACAGTTTTTCCTGACCTACTTTAAATAAAGTATTAGCTATTTTTTATTCAAGCAGGAATAGAAGTTGTTGTGTTGAAAGTATAATATTGGAAGTAACTCACCCAGGCAATATTTTAATGATTAGTACTGAATGTGTTATACCAAAAAAAAGGTAGGTTCCGAATGTTTAGATTTTTTACTAGTAAAAAAAATAAGGTCGCTAAAGATAAACAAGTTGCTTCTACGGTAAAAAAATCTCAAGCCGCAGGAAGCAAAAGTGCAATTTCTGCAGCAGACGATAATTCAGTGGGCCTGGATTTATCAAATTGCCAGCATATTGGTGCCCGTGATAACCAGGAAGATTTTTTTGCTGTTTCTGATTTGAACGATAAAAAAAAGGTTGATGAAAATGGAGTATGGGCTGTTATTGCTGATGGTATGGGCGGGCTCGACATCGGTGAAAAAGCCAGCAAGGTGGCGGTAAAGGTCTTTATGCGGGAACAGGAAGTTTTAGAGACTTCTGAGCCCATTCCAAAGCGCTTGAAGCGTGCTGCGCAGGTTGCCAATACAGCAGTTTACGACTGTGCTTTTAATGAGCAAGGGGAAGTTGACCTGGGGACAACCTTAGTAGCGGCTGTAGTTAAAGATGAAAAACTTTTCTGGGTTTCTGTGGGCGATAGCCGTATCTATCTCTTTCGCGAAGGTGTTTTGAAGCAGTTAAACCGGGATCATATCTATAAGTACCACTTAATGAAAGATGTTGAAAAGGGAATAATCACAAAAAAAGAGGCAGACAATCATCCGGAAAGAGCTTATCTTACCAGTCATATGGGTTTACCGGAACTACCGGAAATTGATCAGAATCTTGAGCCGTTATTGTTAAAGGCAGGTGATCGAATCCTATTATGCAGTGACGGCTTATCGAATACTCTATCAGATGATGAAATAAATCTATATTTCAGCAAAAACGATCAAGTTAAAGCTGAAGAAATGGTTAAGCAAGCCCTGATCAGGAAAAACCGGTTCCAGGATAATATTACTGTCATTATTCTATCTTACGGAAATAAAAGCGTAAAAAATAATAGTGAAGAGGGATGAATTATGATCACAAAAAGAGTTTGTCTGGTTAGCACATGGTGGTTAATAATCTGTCTGATGGTTTTATTTTTATTTTCAGGATCTGCTTTTGCAGGGACAATGACTGTTGCTGAAGTACGAGAAAGCGTGGTCCGAATTGAGGTAAGGCCGGGCGGATGGGAGGATATCCGCAATTTTGACCCTGATACG
>PWYU01000002.1 GCA_003567725.1 Syntrophomonadaceae bacterium
GATTTTCAGTCCGCTGCTCTACCGACTGAGCTATCTCGGCCATATGGCGGAGCTGACGGGACTCGAACCCGCGATCTTCGGCTTGACAGGCCGATATGTTAACCATCTACACCACAGCTCCGTGTGCATAAAATAGTATACAGAAGGTACTGGTGAAAGTCAATACGTAAGCAGTCCGGTCTTTAATTTTTTTTGGCAAATCCGGTTACTTCAGGTTCCTTATCTTAAGAAAAAGGCTTCTCTCGTTCAGGTTTCTTACCTTTGGATTCCTTGTCCAAACGAGCCAGCCGTTCTTCTTCAGCAGAACTATAATATATAAGGCTCTGCAGCTCTATAGTTAAATCAGCATTATGAACATGTATCCCTTCCGGAACACTTAATTTAACCGGAGCAAAATTTAGAATAGCTTTTACACCACTGTTTATTACTAAATCGGCAACCTCCTGGGCAGAATGAGCCGGTACTGAGATTAAACATACTTTTATATTGTACTCTTTTATTATTTCTGGCGCTTTGTCTATAGGCAATACATCAAGACCATCAATTTTATTACCAATCAAGCGAGGGTTTTTATCAAATGCTGCCACTATGTTAACATATGGATTTTTGGTTAAATTATAGCGGGTAAGAGCGGTCCCCAGGTTACCGGCCCCTATAACTATAGTATCAGTTATGCTGTCCAGGCCTATTATTTTTAAGAGTTTTTCTCTTAAAAAAACAGTGTTATAACCTGCTCCCCTGGTTCCAAATGCACCAAAATATGCTAAATCTTTTCGAATTTGTTCAGCTGTAAAACCAGATTCATTACTTAATTCTTTGGAAGAAATCATTTCCACACCACGTCGAATTAGTTGATCTAAAATGCGAAGATATATAGGAAGCCTTTTAATCACAGATTTAGAGATGTTACGGTTAGGCATCACTTAACCCTCCATACTAAATGATAATTGACCAACTCTTAACAGTGCTGCAAGATAAATATGATATAAATAGTAGTATATACTACTTTTTACGATCAAGCACATCTCTGGTTAATTCTTTTAAGGCCTCTTTAACCAAACTGTGCATGCCTCGTATTTCTTCTGTTATTTCATTAGCTCGCTTTATATATTCTTCTGCCTTTTGATAAGTGTACTGTGGACCATCGCTATCCAAGACAGCCTGGACTACCTCAGAAAGCTGATGATCCGATTCTATTTTATTATCAAACACACGATGAATAATTCCATCTTGCCCGGCAAATTCCCTCGTCCGAATTAGCGGCAAAGTTAAAACCCGGTTGTTGAGATCACCAAATACCGGCTTTCCTGTAAACTCATTCTTACCGGTATAATCAAGCAAGTCGTCAATTAATTGAAATGCAATCCCCAGGTTGAAACCAAAATCAGACCATTTATCCTGTTCTTCATAATCAGCGCCTCTAATTAATGCCCCCGCCTTGCAACACCCGGCGAAAAAAGAAGCGCTTTTTTTTCCTATCCAGCTGAAATATCGTTTTTCAAGGTCTGGCATAGCGTGATCTGCAAATGCCTGTTCCATTTCCCCTTCTGTCATATTCCTGATAATCTCGATAACAATTTCCATTAACCGCCAATCCTGGTAGGAAACCATTATTTCAATAGCCTGGCTTAAAAGATAATCACCGGTTAGCACAGAAATTTTATTATTCCATTTTACATGAACAGCTTCTTTGCCTCTGCGGGTAGAGGCCTGATCAATAACATCGTCATGAAGAAGTGATGCCGTGTGAATCATTTCCAACGCAACAGCAGCGTCTACGTAAGGCATTGAGCTTATTTGCGATTGGCTGGCTGCCAGTAAAAACAAGGTCGGACGAATCCTTTTGCCGGCTCCATTAAAAACATAATTACCAACATCATTAATTTCGGGGCTGGCTGCTTCAACAATCTGCTGCAATCGCTGATCAACCTGGTTTAACTCAACTTCGATAAAATTTAGTCTTTGTGCCAGTTTATTCAAGCCTCAATTCTATAATATTTCTTAAATAGTTTTTTACAGCTGTTACGGTTTGTTCGACAAGAAAGGTCTTAATTCCTTGTCTAACCGCCTAATTCAAGAGATCCTTTTTTTGGATAACTGCCAATTCAGGAGGATTTTGCCCCCGGTTTAGCAAGCAAGTATTTAATGAAGCATACCGGGCCGAATCTAGCTTTTTACAAAAAGAGATAATCCTCTTTTTTTCTTCAGCGCCTTCCTGATGTCCCGGGTACATTACAATGGAAATAAGGCCACCAGGTGCAAGAAGCTGTAAGGCCTGCTTTAAGCTCTCTAATGTTGTATCATGCTTTGTAGTAACACTTTGATCTCCTCCCGGCAGATAGCCTAAATTGTACATGATTACATTAACCTGATCTCTAACAAAGTGCCTTAAGTGCTCATGGCTTTCATTTAACAATATTACCTGTTTTCCCAGGTTTTGTTGTTTTAGTTTTTTATAAGTTTTATCAATTGCTTCTTCTTGGATATCAAATGAATAAACCCGCCCGGAAGGCCCTACTTTTTCAGCCAGAAAAAGCGTATCATAACCGTTCCCGGCAGTTGCATCAATCACCACATTTCCCTGTTCAACAACCAGACCGACTAAATGATGGGCAAGTTCGGTGATTCTGGCAATTCTTAGCACAGTTTCGCTCCTTAATTAATAATTCTCTACCCGGGAAGATATTATATCAACGTTATTATCCATCTCTACAAAAGAAAAAATCTTTTCCAATATACTATCGGCGCCGGCTCCGTTATGACAAACCACAGCCATTCCTAATTCAGCTTTCTGCCAGAGGTCTTGCTCGCCCACTTCAGTAATGGAAACATTGAACTTATTACGCATACGTTGAATCAGGCTTTTGGTAACCTGGCGCTTTGCTTTCAAGGAAGTCGCCCCGGGAATATATAATTCTAGAACGCAAATTGCAACCCGCATAATTATCACCACTTGGGCTATTATTTAACCCGGATATACCTATATAAAGCGGCGTAAAAGCTGCTTTATATAATCATCTATAGAATAACCGCCACTTTTAACCTCTTGATAAATACTCTCTACAGCTGTTTTCAAGGAAGGATTGTCCATATCAGCCAGGGTTCTAAAATAACCGGCTCTTCTACCTAACCGGAACAATTCTCTTTTACGATTAGGGAGATTCAGGTAACTATCCAGGGTGTTTTTGAGCCTCGGTTTTTCTTCAGGCAGCCTTCCATTTATTTCTTCAAGGAGGTTTAATATGTGATCACTGTAAATATAACTGGTGATTCCTTCTATATTGTCAATAAGTAAGGCCTGTTCCCTGATTACTTCATCGTCATGCAAAGGTTTAAAATTACCTTTTCGAACCTCTTCAGCCAGAGGGGTGTTAGAATGAATTGCCAGAGTCCTGAAACGGATAAAGTGAGGATCTATTCCATTTAAAACCTTAGCTGTCTCCTGAGCATGATCACGCCACATACCCTGACCGCCCAAACCAAGTAAGACATACTCACTTAAAGAAAGCCCCGCCTCTTTCACTCTTTGGCCCGCTTCCAGATGCTGGGCCCCGGTAACACCTTTTTTCATAAAAGCCAGGACCTGATCGCTGCCACTTTCCATTCCCACATGGATCCGGTCTAACCCTGCTTGCTGCAGGGTTTTTAATTCTTCAACCGAACGGCGTAAAATAGTCCGGGAGCGGGCATAAGTAGTTATCCTTGATATCTCAGGAAATTTTTCTTTTAACAGAACCAATATTTCTGCAACCTGATCTGCAGGTAACTGTAAACTGTCACCGTCCTGGAGAAAAACAGTCTCACCACCATGATATTGCCAAAAAGCAACCGGAAGCAATTCCGGAAATCCGGCGTGCACCCTGGCTACCACTGCCCGGTTAATTTCACCACCATAACCTTCCTGCCTGGAGATTTCTTTTATTTTCTCCTTATCTTCGGCTATGTGATGAACATCCGCTTTAACTTCTTCCATGCTGCGCCGGCTGAAGTCTTTAGTTTTATAAACCGGACAAAATAAGCAGCGGTTCCAGGGGCAATTCCTGGTCAAACGCAGAAGCAGGCTGTTTGCTTCATTGGGAGGGCGGATAGGACCTTGCTCAAAAGAAGGTTTACTTAAAACCATCTATTACCTCCTGATCCTCTAAAGGGCACAGTTAGCTGTGCCCTTTAATAGGTTAATTTATTAAAAATAACAATAATCCTAAAGATCGCTTTCCGGAAGATATTTTTTCAGAAGATCCCATAATTCCTGGGGCTTGAAAGGTTTGGTCATGTAGTCATTAGCCCCTAAGTCTACTGCTCTCTGGCGGTCTTCTTCTTCAGCTTTAGCTGTGAGAACTATAATTGGAATATGCCTGGTTTCAGCATTGCCTTTTACCTCTTTAAGGACTTCAAAACCATCTGCGATAGGCATTAAAAGGTCAAGCAATATTAAATCTGGATGTTCTCGACGAACCGAATTAATGGCCTGTTCACCATCTTCAACAATTTCCATCTGGTAACCTACGGCATCTAAACAGGTGCGCACGCCTAAAATAACGTTTTTTTCATCTTCTGCAATTAATATTTTCTTGGACATAGCTATAACTTAACCTCCTCATTCTTCTTCAGCATCCGGTAATTTTACTGATTCATCCCCGTAATAAACCGGGAAGGTAAAAGTAAAAGTAGTTCCTTTACCTATTACACTGTCTACCCAGATCTCACCACCGTGCGCCATGACAATGTCCTTAGCTATAGCCAGTCCCAGGCCTACTCCGCCTGTACCTTTACGGCCAGGCCCGCTTACCTGCACATATTTACGGAAAATTTTCTCCTGATTTTCCTTGGGAATGCCGCACCCGGTATCTTCAACAGAAAAAAACAGGCGTTTACCGCGCTGTCTAACTCGAACTGTAATGGTTCCTTCAGGATCTGTATACCGCATAGCATTGCCGACCAGATTGGCCAGGACCCATACCGCTTTGTTAAAATCAGCAGCAACCGACGGCAAGTTTGGGGCTATATCTGTTATCAATTCAATGCCTTGTTTCTCTGCCTGGAATTTAAGAGGCCGAACCGCTTCCTGGATTAAATCAGTTACATCGGCCGGTTCAGCTTCAACATAAATTGTGCCTGATTCAATGCGGGAAAGCTCCATCAGATTGTCAATGAGCCGGCTAAGCCGCTCACAATCAGCCCCGATTGCTTCCAAAACTTCTTTTCCACGCGGCGTAAGGTCTCCCAGCATACCTTCTTTAAGCATTTCCACGCCCACTATAATGGTAGTCAGGGGGGTCCGAAACTCATGGGAAACAATGGAGACAAAGTCGGTTTTGATTTTTTCCATCTCATGAAAACGCGTTACATCAGTAAATTGAATCAGCCCACCCCAGAGCTCTTCTTCATGAAAAATTGGGTTAATGGAAATTTTAAAAAAGTAGCGCTGATCCTGACGCTTAACTTTTACAGAACCCTCTTCATAAGAGCATTTCAGTTTCGCTTCCTGCTCAAAAACATCGTTAAGCAGGGAATCCAACTTTTTAATGCCCGTTAATTCGGTTATTACGGTGCCCTGAGCAGATTCATCGCTGGTATAGAACAGTTCTCCAGCCCTTTTATTGAGCCAGGCAACCTCTTTGTCACGATTGACTATAAACAGGGCATCACCTAAATTATCAGCTACTGTATCCAAATTAACAGGTAGCGGTAAATTACTCAATATCACACCTGCCTTTCTCTATCATAGTCTATAAAATTATAGGCTAAATTATAAAATTTTTTTGCCTTCCAATTATACCATCATCAAGTAATGTTGAGAAGTCGTTAAAACCCGGCAAAAACCGAATAAAAACAAACATGGTTTAGCCCCTATTTAAGCGGGAACTAAAAACATATAAATTATTCGCTATGCTCAGAGTTAACGGTTATCAAAAATAACTTGCTCCGTAATATATTTTTCAAGGCCAATTTTATTGACGATAGCATCAAGGGTGGTATTCTGAGCAGTAACCGGTATTTTAAATTTATTTTCTATTTGTTCCTGAAGTAAAGTTGACAGTTTGTTTTCATCGCTTCCAGATGTTCCTTTAAAAACCAGGTTTATTTGGTCCTGCTCTTTTTCCCGCTTTATTTCTATATACCATAACAAAACATCATCACGGGCAATCATCATTTTTCGCAGCTCATTTCCATTAAACTGGACAGGGCCTTCTTTGCCCTGTAATTCTAAATAATAGGCCTTTTTTTCAATATCGCCCAGAATTCGCGGAACGGTTCGTTTACAATTGGGACAGGGTTCGGTGGTTAAACCTCCGGTCGCAATATCTCCAGTCTTGCACCGCAGCAGGACAGTCCCACGGGTATCAAGGTGGGTAATAACTATTTCCCCTTTTTCCTCTTCACCAAGGACTTCCCCGCTAACCGGATCAACGACTTCAATTAAGATATGGTCAGGATTGGTATGATAACCGTAGTTAGGTTCGCACTCCGCCCAGCCGGATTTAGCTTCTGATACAAAATAAATGCGTTGAATTTTTTTGTTTTTAGCGCTTACCTTTTCCATCAGCCTGGCTGCTTTTTCCACCGCTTCCATGGGAGCATAATCTATGCCAAATATTACCCGTTCTAAATTAGAAGCGCTAAACCCAAAATGTTCCAGGGTCTGCAAAGCAAAGATGCTATAGCCTGGAGCGGAAACAATAACAGGTGCCTCCATGCTGTCCATAGCCTTTAAAATTTTTTCCAGGCCCAGAACTTTACCACCACCGGTCTGTAAAGCTGTACAACCAATTTCTATGGTGCTGTAAAATATCTGCCAAAAATAAGGATTTGGGGCAAAGGTAAAAGCATTTATCATGGTGTCATCTCTGGTTAAGCCAAGTATATCGAAAGCTCTTAACCCCGCTTCTTTTAAATTGTTCAAATCATAGTGGGTATATTCATAGGGAACAGGTTTTGCGGTTCTACCGGCGCTAAAATAAAGGGTATGAAATTTATAATCAAAGGGATCCGGCCCTTTATCTTTTCTGCCGAAAAGCGCAAACCCTTTCTTTTTTGATTTTTGTTCACTTTCTCCAGGAATTTCAAGTACAAACCGCTTGGGATGACGAAGGTCTTGCTCCCGCGGCAGCAAGTCTGTCTCTTCTGTAAAAGGCAGCTGGCTTATATCATCAATCCCTTTTATTTGCTCTGGATTGAGGCCCTGTTCTTTAAAAAGTTCTCGATAGTGGGGATGGCGAACCGCCATTTCTTCCCTGAGCATTTTCACAAATAATTCATCCTGCATTTTTTTAATAGCCGCTGAGGGCATCCGGCTTACTTTATTCCATGCTTGCATATCGTGCCTCCTTTCTAAATTCATTCAACTGCTTTAGTTAGGCCTGTTATCTAGGATCCTTTTTTCTTTTAATTCAGTTTCCATGCCCAGCCGGGATACAACTTCGGGGACTGATTTAAAAAATATATCGGTCAGAGAAACTTCTGTATCTCTAAGCACTTTTTGTTTCAAATCAGCCACCAGCTTTTCCCTGTCAACATTATCTTTTGTGGCTACATAGAGGTAGATTTCGTCCATATCAAATGGGTCATCGTTACGCTTGCGCAATTCTACCTGCCACTCCTCGATATCGGGATGGCCCATCATGAGGGGAAAGAAGTTGTTTAAGTTAACCAGGGTTCCTTTGACTTTAGTCATGCTGAATTCTTTTAACTCAGATTTGCGCTGTATATTGGAACTAATCCTCGGCACGGTCCGCCCGCAGTTGGGACAGGGTTCAAGGAGGAGTCCTCCTTTAGCAATATCTCCAGTACGGTAGCGTAACACAGCGGTGCCACGCCAATCTAAAGACGTGTAAACTATTTCACCTTCTTCCCCTTCACCAACCGGTTCACCGCTTTCCGGATCTACAGTTTCAAAAACTTCCAGGTCAGGGTAAAGGTGATAACCATAATATTCATCGTGAGAAGGACACTCCGGCCAGGCCACTTTGGCTTCAGTCATGCCATAAGTGGCTAAAACCATAACTTCTTCGGCGCCCAGCTGTTTAAACAATTCTTTAATCTTATCCTTTAACCCCGGCGGGACCCTTTCGCCGCCGAAGAATATTTTCTTAACTGATGAAAAATCTCGACCCTGCTTCACCGCTTCACGTAAAAAATAATAGCAGTAGCCAGGAATAAAAACTGCTACAGTAGGTCTTAAGTATTCAAAAGCATCCATCAAGTTTTTGGTCCCTACAATTTTACCTCCTCCGCTGTGAAAGTTAGCAACGTCCATTTTTTCACCAGCAAAAAAGGTTTGCCAAAAAGCAAGGTGCGGAGCAAAAGGAAAACAGTTAACCACAATATCGTCACTGGTAACCTTAAAAACATTGAGCAGACGGTATCCTGCTTCCCTGATATTATCCAGATCCCGCTTAGAGTATAAAAATGGAGTGGGCATAGCAGTTCTGCCGGTGGTAAAGTGAATATGAACGGGCTTAAAGTCATAAACCCTTTCTTCTACCATGGCCTTTCCACCGCTCATGGACATTTTTGCCAGGTGGCCGTACTTTTCAGTTACCTCTTCATCAGGCCTGATTACAAAATCTTTGGCCTTTTGCGGTTCTTCGTCGGTCGGCGCAATATCCCATTTATAAGTAAAAGGAAGATGGCGCAAATCATCGATGCCTTTAATTTTAAAAGGATCGATTTTCTGTTCCTTCAGTAAATTACTGTAATAAGGACTGTAGAGATAGATCTGGTTAGCCATAAAAGCACGCAGTTTGCGATTCTGGAGTTCTTTTATATCTTTGTAAGGCATTTTACTAAGCTTTTCCCAGTTTTCCATAAAAAATCACCTCCTGTTTGAAAAACCCAGGGAACCCCATTACTGAAGTTCCCTGTAGTATCACCAGCCTCGCTAGTCTCGGTCGCGCAGTGTATGTTCCTGACCCTCCAGCCTGGGGAAATCAGTACCCTCAGGCTCATAAGTCATGAAATACATAATGAATATTGATAAAATGATAATCACGACAGGCAAAATTTTACTGTTATAACGCTTCGGGTCCACGTCGCTCCATCCGTGCATTTCATCCACCTGCCGCTGGAGCTCTTCCGGCGGCGGGGGAGTTAGCCAGGAAACCACAATGGTCAGGATAAAAGAAATCGGGACAGCCACCGCAATTACCTTGATCCAGCCAAGCGGGCCGTAAAAATAATTTGCAAAGAAGGGGAAAGGAATGTCGACCGGATCCATGCCCATATAACCGATCATAATCCAGCCAATAAAAGCAATCAAAGATCCTACCACCATCCCGGCCCCAACTCCGTACTTATTGGTTCGCTTCCACCAGATCCCAAGAACGATAGGAACACCCAATCCGGCCGCGGCTATGCCGAAGCTCCACATAATCGCTTCCAGAATAAATTCGGGTGGATCAAGTGAAAAGATTATTACGGCTATACCAACGAAAAACATAGCTCCGTAAGACAATTTCAACTTCTTCTCATCATCCACTTCGGGTTTGATGGTCCCGTAAAGATCGTGAATCAAACCGGCACCCATGATCATCAGCAGGCCTGATACCGTAGATAAGCCGGCTGCCACAGAACCGGCCACAGCCAAAGCAAGCCAACTATCACCGGCCAGGGTCTCAACCAGGATGAAAACCACATAATCATAAGCTGCAGAGGGTATATCTACTCCTTCTGCTTGCATATAGTAGACTGCTGCAAATCCGGTAGCATAAACGGTGGTATTAACCAGGCCTACCAGGAAAACGCAAATTACCGTGCTCCAGCGGGCTTCCCTGGCATCGCGGACCGTAAAAAAACGCATTACAAAGTGCGGTAATCCAATGATCCCAAAAAATGATCCTAAGAAAATGGCGATATATACCACGGGATGAGTAACCATGGCCCAGAAATAATGGGGCACGGCCTCAGTCATCTGAGGGACCATATCACCATAACCAAAGGGCGGAAATACCCAGCCGGAAGCGCCAAGGGCTCTCATGACGATCGCTACAGGAAACATCAGGCAAAAAAGCAACACAATGGTCTGGAATGTCTGGTTATAAGTAACCCCGTACATCCCTCCCAGGGTTACATAAAGGGTAACAACCAGCCCTCCAACCACAATACCAACAACTTCAGGCACTCCTAAAAGAAAGAAAAATACAATACCAATACCTTTAAGGTTTCCTGCTAAATAAAGCACACTAACAATCATCATAACAATAACAGAGATATAACGAAGGGTTTTACTATCATACCTTTCTGAGATAAATGCCATGGTTGTAAAAGATTTATGACGCCTCAGATAAGGAGCTGCAAGGACCATTAAGCCAATAAAAGCAGCTGTAAAACTGGCATAAACTGCTACGGCAACATATAGCCCTTCAATAATCAAAGCTGTCAATCCAATAAAAGTAATCAAACTCAAAGCCAGTGAGACCATGGCCAGACCATTATTAAGAGCGCCTATGCTGCGACCAGCCACATAATAGTCGCCAAGGTTGCGTGTTAAGCGACGGGCCCAAACGCTGATCATCACCGATATTATTAGTACAATAACGCTAAGGATTAAACCCAGGACAAATACTTCACCTCTTGGTTCCACGTAATCTAGCTCCTCTCAGCTTAATCTAAGCCCGTTGTTTTTCTTCAAGCCTATCCATGACCAGGCACCAGATGGCCCCTACCAGTGTTGCTCCTATCCAACTTAAAAATATCAGTAGAAAATAATGAAGAGGAAAGCCCCATACAGCAAGGTGCTCTTTAAAGACAAACATTGTTTCGCCATAACTATTAACCAGGCCCTCTGGAGTGGGAACCTGATTAAAAAATGTTTCATTCATAATAACGACAATTGAGCTAAAAAACCCTCCCGTTACAGCTACAATTATAAAACAGATTGCCGTAACCCAAACCTCCAGTTTATAGCTTCTTCTACTATCATTAGCCATCCTTAAATCACCTCCTTTCAAAGTTAAGAGTTATAATTTAAAGGTTTCATTGCATGTAATAATTTGGTTTTCAATTCTTTATAAAAAATAACATTATTTATACAATTAAAATATAAATATTCGCTTGATATTTCTAAATTCCTTCTGTTAATAATTAACTAACGAAGTTTCATCATTACAATTTTTCTGCCACTCTCTTTCACAAGGAGTCAGGTATGCTATGATTATAAAAGAAGTTAATATCAAAACAAATCAGCAGCAGTCTTAAGAGGAGGTTTCTATGCTTGAAATAATTGCTTTAATAATCGCTTCTATCTTTTTCCTTGCCGGATTGGCAGGCACTTTGCTGCCTGGTATGCCTGGCCCCCCCTTAATTTGGGTCGGTATGTTCGTATACGGGCTAATTGCCGGTTTTGAAAATTTGGAGGCTTTTTTTCTAATTGCCCAGGCCGGTCTTGTTTTGCTGGTAATGGGTGTGGATTATCTTTTTTCAGCCCTGGGCAGCAGGGTTTTCGGAGGTTCAAAAGCTTCTTTATGGGGAGCAGCCTTGGGCTTATTAGTAGGACTTTTCTTTTTCCCTTACGGTATTTTTTTAGGACCCTTCCTTGGGGCTGCTGTGGCTGAATTATTGATTAAACATAAATCCGAACAGGCCTTTCGCTCCGGTATTGGAGCTACTCTTGGCTTCTGGGGGGCACTGCCTGTAAAACTAACCATAGAAGCAGTTATGATTGCCTGGTTTATAATTAGAATTTTTTAACATCTATTTAAATATGTTTATAATTTTTAAAACTAAGAAGGATATGAGAATATAATAACGAAAGTACTTATGCACCAAGAATTTTGCTGCGAGGAGGTAATTTTGATGGAAAAAATATGGCTTAAAAATTATGAACCGGGAGTACCGCACAGTATCGACTATCCCCAAAAATCACTTTACCAGCTATTCCAGGAAGCGAAAGATCAATATAAAGATAATCCTGCAGTTAATTTCATGGGCGGTGAACTGACCTATAAAGAGTTAAACTCCCAGGTAAACAGTTTTGCCAGCGCTCTTTCAGAATTGGGGGTCAAAAAAGGAGACCGGGTGGCCATCCATCTACCCAACTGCACTCAATTTCCTATTGCTTTCTTCGCTACTCTAGCCTTAGGAGCCATTGTAGTGCCTTTTAATCCCCTTTATGTCGCCCGGGAAATGGAACACCAGCTAAAAGATTCCGGGGCTGATACCATTGTCACCCTGACCCGTTTTTATAACATGATAAAAGAGGTCCAACCAAAAACAAATCTTAAAAATATTATCGTTTCTAATATCAAAGATTACTTTCCCGGCTTACTCAGGACTCTCTATACCCTGGCCAAAGAGAAGAAAGAAGGTGACAGGGTTAATCTGTCCGGAGAAGATCATTCTTTTACTGAACTTATTTCAAAACATGCCGGTAAAGAACCGCCCCGGGTTGATGTAGCGCCCAGTGACAGGGCCGTATTCCTTTATACCGGCGGGACCACCGGCGTATCAAAAGGAGCGATCCTGCAGCACCGCAACCTGGTTGCCAACTGCTTCCAGGTAAAATCCTGGTGCACCGATTACCAGGAAGGCAAAGAGGTAGTTTTAGGTGTTTTACCCTTTTTCCATAGTTACGGCCTGACTACTATTCTCAATTTAGGCCTTTTAAATGGAGCTAAACTGTCACTTTTACCTCGCTTTGAACTTGAAATGGTCCTCAAAACAATCGACAAACAAAAACCCACTATTTTCCCCGGGGTACCAACCATCTATGTTGCTATTAATAATGCCCCCAACCTGGAAAAATACGATATTAAATCGATCCGCATCTGTATTAGTGGTGCTGCACCTTTGCCGGTAGAAGTGCAACAGGAATTTGAAAAGAATACCGGTGGAAAATTAGTTGAGGGTTACGGACTATCAGAAACCTCACCGGTTACTCATGCCAACCCGGTTTACGGAAATAATAAACCCGGCAGCATCGGTCTGCCCCTTCCCGATACAGAATTTAAAATTGTTGATGTAGAAACAGGTGACAAAGAATTGCCCATTGGAGAGGTAGGCGAACTATGCCTTAAAGGCCCCCAGGTAATGGAAGGTTACTTAAACATGCCTGATGAAACAGCCCAAAGTATTCGTAACGGCTGGTTATTTACCGGTGATATCGCCAAAGCCGATGAAGATGGTTATACTTATATTGTAGACCGCAAAAAAGATATGGTTATCGCCGGTGGTTTTAATATCTACCCTCGCGACATAGAAGAAGTGCTCTATGCTCATCCTAAAATCATGGAAGCGGCGGTTGCCGGAATCAGGGATCCTTACCGGGGTGAAACTTTAAAAGGTTACATCGTTCTTAAAGAAAGCGCATCGGCAACAGAAGAAGAGATCATTACATACTGTAAAGATAACCTGGCTCCCTTCAAAGTACCGAAATTGATCGAATTTAGAGGTGAGCTCCCTAAAACCATGATTGGCAAAGTATTGCGCCGTATGCTGCGTGAAGAAGAAGAGAAAAAAAACCAGTAGTAACAGTTAAGGGCAATTTAAGCCTTTCCTGATTTTAAAAAAAACACTAAACGGAGCCCTTAATGGAGCTCCGTTTATATAATTTCTAATAATAATTTTGCAGCAGTATTTATCTCAAATTTAACTAAACCTTGATCGACAAAATCCATTTGAGGGCGATGGCTGATCCCTATCTGTAAAGAAACTTGTAACTCTTAAAGTGGCAGTCCCTGCTCCCCTGAAACCTGGCTTTATGCTAAAAAGTGCGCAGCCGGTTGATATTTACTGACCGGTCATAAGTACCGGGGCGATTGTGGAGCCGGGGCTAACTATTCTACAGCTGGTCTGAAATGTTTCGTTTAGCTTAATTCTTTCCAGGCCAGCCTTAATTGTTCCTTCACTGCTGAAGGCGCCGTTCCTCCTCGGCTGCGACGAGCTTCAACTACTTTAACCGGATCCAGTAAAGAAGAAATCTCTTCAGCCAGCGCAGGATGAAACCGCCCCCGGATTTCTGAGGCAAGTTGGCGCAGGCGCTTTTTTTCTTTCCGGCAGTAGGCAATCAGGCTGCCCACTATATGGTGAGCTTCCCTAAAAGTAAGGCCATTTTTAACCAGATAATCGGCCAGATCAGTAGCACATAGATAGTCGTCATCTACAGCTTCCTTTAAACAAGAAGAATTAACTGTAATTGTTTTCAGCATTTCAGAAAGCAAAGGCAAAAGCCCTTTTAAAGTGTCCACCGTATCAAAAAAGCCCTCTTTATCTTCCTGCATGTCCTTGTTATAAGCAAGCGGCAAGCCTTTCATAACCGTCAGGAGAGCAATGAGGCTTCCGTAAACCCGGCCGGTTTTACCTCTTGCCAGTTCCGCCAGATCAGGGTTTTTTTTCTGAGGCATCATGCTGCTGCCTGTCGTGTAAGCATCGTCTATTTCAATAAAGCCAAATTCTGCCGAAGACCAGTTAATCAGCTCTTCACAAAGGCGGCTAAGATGCATCATCAGAATAGCGGCAAAGGAAAGAAATTCAATAATATAATCTCTGTCGCTTACCGCATCGATGCTGTTTTCATAAAGAACTGCAAAACCTAGCGAGTCAGCCACCTGCAAGCGATCAATATCAAAACCGGTTCCGGCAAGAGCTCCAGCGCCAAGGGGCATCAGGTCGGTGTGCTTCAAGACCCCTTCCAGCCGACCCCGGTCCCGCTTAAGCATCCAAAAATAAGCCAGCAAATGGTGAGAGAGCAAGACTGGCTGGGCTCTCTGTAAATGAGTATAACCGGGAATCAGCACTCCTTCAAACCGCTCAGCTAAATGAAGAATGGTTTCCTGCAGCTGAGTCAACAGCAGATCTAGAGCTTTGATCTCCTCTTTCATGTAGAGATGGGTGTCAAGCGCCACCTGGTCATTGCGGCTGCGAGCAGTATGCAGTTTTCCACCAACCGGGCCGATCATTTCGGTCAGCCTCTTTTCGATATTCATATGAATATCTTCAAAATCAAGATCATAGGGAAACTGGCCTTGCTCCAGCTCGACTCTGATTTCCTCAAGGCCATTAATTATTTGCTCCGATTCTTCTGAAGCAATAATCCCCTGTTTCTTCAGCATTTGAACATGAGCTATACTGCCTTTTATATCAACAAAAGCCAGGCGCCTGTCAAAAGGCAGCGAAGCGGAAAAATGAAGCATCGCTGCAGAAGTATCTTTTACGAAACGTCCCTGCCATGGTTTCTTCAGTTTTTAGACACCTCCTGCTAATTCATTGCTTTTTTTTTATCCATTAAAGCCTTAACTGTCAAAGGCAAGCCATAGAGATTAATAAAACCCTGGGCATCTTTTTGATCAAATAGCTCATCAGCTTCAAAAGTAGCCATGTCCGGATTGTAAAGCGTATATGGTGAAGTTCTGCCTTTGACGATAATATTGCCTTTATAAAGTTTAAGATCAATCGTGCCCGTAACTGTTTCTTGAGTAGTCCGGATAAATCCATCCAAAGCTTCCCGCAGAGGAGTAAACCACAGACCGTAATAGATCAGTTCAGCATATTTTAAAGCAATAGTTTCCTTATAATGATAAGTCTCCCGATCTAAAGTATACTGTTCCAGCTCCCGGTGAGCAAACATCAATATGGTTCCGCCTGGTGTTTCATAAATCCCCCGCGACTTCATTCCGAGCAACCTGTTCTCAACCAGATCAATTCGCCCGATGCCATGTTTCCCGGCAATGCGGTTTAGTTCCAAAATCAATTCCAAAGGCCCATATTTTTTACCATTTAACGCATAGGGGACGCCTTTTTCGAAACTGATCGAAAGAATTTCAGGATCATCGGGTGCATCTTCGGGAGCGCAGGTCAGGCGGAACATCTCCTTATCTGGCTCTCTGGCAGGATCTTCTAAAATTCCCCCTTCAAAGCTAATATGCCACAAATTCCGATCGATGCTGTAAGGCTTTTCAGCCGTAACCGGAATAGGGATCTGTTTCTCGTAGGCATAATTGATACAGTCACTCCTTGATTTAAAGTCCCACTCTCTCCAGGGAGCAATAATTTTCAGGTGCGGGTTAAGTGCTTTAACCGCAAATTCGAACCGGACCTGATCATTGCCTTTACCGGTAGCGCCATGGGCAATAGCGGTAGCTCCCACTTTTTCAGCTATTTCAACCAGTTTTTTGCCAATCAAGGGCCGGGCAATAGCAGTTCCAAGAAGATATTTACCCTCATAAACGGCTCCGGACTGCACCATGGGAATAATATAATCGGTTACCAGTTCTTCCCTGATATCTTCAATATATATTTCAGAAGCTCCTGTTTTAATGGCTTTTTCTTCAAGCCCCTCCAGTTCCGAACTGCCCTGCCCGACATCTGCAGTCACCGCTACAATATCATAACCGTACTCTTCCTGGAGCCATTTGACAATTACCGAAGTGTCAAGGCCGCCAGAGTAGGCCAGTACTACTTTTTCTTTCGCCATAATAAACATCCTCCTATTAAATTTGATCTGTAAAAAAAATAGATTATTGAATGAGCATTTATATAAACTCTTTTAAAACCTGATCAAATAGCCTTAAACCCTCTTTTAGCTCATCATCAGTTATAATTAATGGCGGCAGGAAACGGATTATATTATCCCCAATAGCATTGATCAGTAATCCTTGTTCAGTACATCTTCCCTGAATTTTTTTAGCTACCGCTTGATTTAACTCTAAGGCCCTGATTAAACCCATCCCCCTTTTTTCTTTAACCAGCTCGGGATAATCAGCTGCCATTTTAAGCAGGCTTTTTTCCAAAACCCGGCTTTTAGATTGCACTTCTTGCAAAAACTGTTCTGACTTAACCAGCTTCAATACCGCCAGAGCAGCGCTGCAAACTACCGGATTGCCGCCAAAAGTGGAAGCATGATCTCCAGGTTGCAAAACAGCACTAAACTCCTCAGCTGCGATCAAAGCTCCGATTGGCAAGCCCCCACCCAGCCCTTTAGCCACCGTTAAAAGATCAGGCCGCACCGCCCAATTTTCAAAAGACCATAACTGGCCGGTTCGCCCCATCCCAGATTGCACTTCATCAAATATGAGCAGAATACCCTCCCGGTCACAAAGCTCTCTTAATCCTTTTATAAAAGAAGCTTCAGCAACATGCACACCGCCTTCACCCTGAATCGGTTCAATCATAATAGCAGCTGTGCTGCTGTCAATAAGGGCAGCAAAAGAATTCAGGTCATTGAAGCAAGCATAGTCAAAGCCTTCTAAAAGGGGTATGAATGATTCCCGGTATTTAGGCTGGCCGGTAGCAGTTAGTGTAGCCATAGTCCGGCCGTGAAAAGAATTTTCTGCGGTAATAATCTTGTAACGGCCGGAATTATTTTTTCGGGCCAGTTTTATGGCAGCTTCATTGGCCTCCGCTCCGCTGTTTGCAAAAAAGGCTTTTCCACCAGACAGGCTATTTTTTACAAGCATTTCAGCCAGGTAAGCCTGGGGTGCCGTATAGTAAAGATTTGAAGTGTGAATGAGTTGTTCGGTTTGTTTTCTGATCGCTTTAATCACCTCAGGATGGCAGTGCCCCAGGACGTTAACGGCCAACCCGCTTACAAAATCAAGATATTTTTTTTCATCCCCATCCCAAACATAAGAACCTTCCCCTTTAATTAAAAAGGGAGTTTCATTTGGGTTACGGTTGTAAGTATTGATAATATACCTGGCTTCCAAATCCTGAACAGTTTCCACTTTTAACAGGCCTCCTGTAAAACTTATTGTCTAACCATTGTCCCGATCCCGGAATCGGTAAAAATCTCTAAAATCAAGGAGTGAGGCACCCTACCGTCTATTATATGGGTCCTTCTCACCCCTCCTCTCAAAGCCATCAGGCAGGATTCAACTTTGGGAATCATTCCTCCGCTTATTTCTCCTTTCATGATCATCGCCTTAATTTCACCCTGGCTGATAGAAGAAATAAACTCCTGCTGATCATCTTTAACAGAATAGATACCGTCAACATCGGTCAATACAATTAGTTTCTCTGCTTTCAGGGCCACGGCAAGCTCACCGGCTACATGATCGGCATTAATATTTAAGCTTTCACCATTTAATCCCGCCCCGATGGAGGAGATTACGGGAATATAGCCATTATCACTTACAGAATGGATCAAAGCCGGATTAATCTGCATTATTTCCCCGACCCGGCCCAGATCTACGCTTTCCTGGCTTGAATCTTTGTTAATCACCTGCGGATCAAGGCGCCGGGCCTGGAGAATCTCTCCGTCCCGGCCGCTAAAACCAACCGCTTTTCCGCCCTGCTGGTTAAAAAGACTAACAATGTTCTGATTAACCTTACCCATCAAAACCATTTCTACAATTTCCATGGTTTCGTCATCAGTTACCCGCAACCCATTCACAAACTGCGGTTTTTTACCCAACCTTTCCATAACCTCGCTAACCTCTTTGCCGCCACCGTGTACCAGGATTGGTTTCACTCCGATGTATTTCAAAAGGACCAGATCGATGATAACTGACTCCATCAATTCCCGGTTCACCATCGCCTGACCACCGTATTTGACCACAAAGTAGGCGCCGCTAAATTTACGCATATAGGGCAGTGCTTCGACCAGCACTTCCGCTTTGGAAATATTTTTTAAAACTTCCTGGTTCATTCTAATCACCCACTTTTTTAAGACCGGTAGTCACTGTTAATTGAAACATAATCGAAGCTCATGTCCGTACCCCAGGCAATAAGTTCTTCATTACCCTGCTTAAGATCAATAGAAACTTTAATTTCACGCTGCTGTAGAACTTTTTTCATTTCTACCTCGCTGAAAGGCACGGAACCACCGTTTGCAGCCACTTGGTAAGGGCCAATATAAATATCAACTTTCTCTGGATCAAAGTCAACACCGGAATAACCAAGTGCCGCCAGTATGCGCCCCCAGTTAGCATCTTCACCAAAAAAGGCAGTTTTAACCAGGGGAGAATTTAGCACACTTCTGGAGAGAATCCTGGCGCTTTCTTCATCCCGGGAACCTTTGATGCTTAAAGTAATTAATTTCGTTGCTCCCTCGCCATCAGCGACAATCATGTATGCTAATTCCTGGCAAACCTGGTTTAAAATCTGCTTGAAAGGATCAAATAGTTCACTGGTTTCTGTCACTTCCATCTTGTTCCTGGCTCCATTAGCCAGTATCAGGGCAGTATCGTTGGTCGAGGTGTCCCCGTCGACAGTAATAACATTAAAAGAGCGGTTCACTGCATCATTAAAGAGCTCTTGTAAAAGAGTCCGCTCGATTTTGACATCGGTAGTTAAAAAGGCCA
>PWYU01000062.1 GCA_003567725.1 Syntrophomonadaceae bacterium
GTCATGCGTGTGTCACCCAATATCCTGTGTATCAAGTTATCAAGTTATTGTGCATCGATGGAATAACCCAAAAGTATCTAACACTGTGTATCAAGTTTATCAGGAATAACCCAACACAGTGTATCAAGTTATCGAAAAGATAACTCAACACTGTGTATCCCTGTATCACTGTGTATCCCTGTATAAATTGATGCAAAGAGTTGACAATTGACAACATTTGTAATAACATCTTCATACATTGACTGATAGGGCAAAGCTACCGAAAGGTGGTGACGCAAAGCTAAAAGGGCTAAATTATTTATACCACTGCCTGCCAGCTACCAGTTCTATTCCTGGCAACTATTATCCCCACCGGCTTTGCGAATGGGGTTTTGTAATTATACAGCACAGACAACTGCATCCTCAGAGTTTTCTTTAACAACCCCTATAATAACTTCACCCCGGCCGCTACCTGTTCCGGGCTGACCCTCTGCCCTGTAGAAGCGGTGAGGCTTGCTTGCATTACTATATTGCGGCGATTATCTTGATTTCAACCCTGGCCAAAGGTGGCTTTGACAGCACAACTGGCCTCTTTCTCGGCCTCTTGATTTGCGGGGGCCTGCTATTTAGCCATGCTGTGATACCGCCATTCAGGCTAACGCTAATATTTTCACTGGTTTGCCTGATTTACTTACTATCAGTTATTGTCAATCAATTTGCAGTAGAGAACCTGATTGTCGCGACAAAACCCCTGGTCTGCCTGCTCTTTTTAGTATTGATTTATAGCTTAAAAGACAGGCTATATCCGGGCAGTTTATTATTAATAAGCGCATTAATCACAGCTGCTATAGGGCTGATTAGCTTTATCGGCCTAATTGAATTTGACGGGATGGTTACTGCGGGCAGATTGCAAAGCACGTTTCAATATGCTAACGCTGCCGGAATAGTCTTTGCTGCCGCCGCTTTGCTTACGGACAGTAAAGATTTCAAGCAATACCGACCCTATGCTTTAATCTTGGAGCTGGCTCTGATTTTAAGCCAGTCGGTTGGTGCAATAATCGTCTACCTCTTTTGCAGATGCTTTTGTCTTTACTTTGAAGACAAAAATAAAAGGACCGCCCGGGCCGGGGCCTTTTCTTTGCGCTTTATTATTTCAGCATTGATCGCCGCTGCCCTTTACGTCCTGGTCTATATCCTCAAGCTGCCGCTGGCGGCCATACCCGTTCTGGTGCTGGTTGGCCTGCTGCCTGGGAAGCTGGATCAGCTTACTGCTAAGCTTGGCAGTAGTTTGAAGATTAATATTTTAGCTGCAAGTGGATTTGTTTTTGTAAATTTAATGTTTTTTAGCCTAAGAGGCCCAGGCTTTTACCATACGTTTGTTGAAAGATTAATCCAAATCAGTGATGCCCTGGGGGTAGTGATCAGCAAACCGCTGCTCGGTCTCGGACCGGGCCTCTGGCAGCACACCAGGTTTGCCTGGCAGAGCGCCGATTACCAGGCAACCTATATTCACAGCAGCCTCTTGCAGGTTGCCGTAGATACCGGCCTGCCGGGGCTGGCTGCTACTGCTCTGCTCGGCATTTATTGCCTGAGAAAATTTAAACGGCACCAGGTCTACCTGTATGCTGCCATGCTGGCCATTTTTTTGCATTCGCTCTTTGATCTAACCATGAACTTCCTGGGGGTGGTTTTTTTCCTGCCAATCCTGTACCGGCTATACAGCGAAGAAGAAGGCAGGCCGGTAAAGCAGGTTAAGCCTCTCTATCTTGTCCCTGCAACAGTATTTGCCTATTTACTTGTGGTGCAGGCGCTCTTTAATCTTGCAGTTATTGAACTGGGAAGTGGAGACTACGGGCGCTCCATAAGAAGCCTGGAAAGAATAGAACCCTATCATTATAACAGCTATGAAATTAAGTATATGCTGGCTGAGCTTTATTTCATAGAAGGAAAGGAGGAAAAGTTAACCGGGCAACTACAAAAACTGCCATATCAAACCGCAGAAAGCCATTTCTTAAAAGGATACGCTGAAAAAAGACGAGGGGACAGTAAAGCAGCCCTTGAGTTTGTGTTTAAAGGTATCGAACAGTCTTTGCACCAGGCGGAAGGTTACCGCCTGGCGGGAGAGATTATCGCAAATATGACGCCTGATAAAAGTGCCCCCTATTTGAGCCGGTTGGGAGAATATCAAAAACAGGCCAGGCGAGAAAAACACCCTCTGGCCTATATAATTGAAAAGGAGGTTGACTAATGTTTTCTTTGAACAAAGTGGTGATAACAATGCTTGTTCTGTTGCTGCTGGCAGCGCTTTCTTTTTCATCCTTTGGCGAAACTATGGCCAAAATGGTTAGCGTGCTGGTGGAGCCTTCGCTGGTTTACGAGAAGGTTTACGATTTTAATGAAGGGTTATCTGCCGTTTATCAAGATGACCGGTGCGGCTTTATAGACAAAACAGGTGAACTGGTCATACCGATTGCATTCGAAGGAGCAGGTTACTTTTTCGAAGGGCTGGCCCGGGTGAAAAAAGATGACCGGTGGGGCTTTATAAATAAATCAGGCGAACTGGTCATAGATTATCAGTATGACCATGTAAAAGATTTTAAAGAAGGAAGGGCTGCAGTTAACAGGGGCAGCGACTCTTACGGTTATGGCGGCAAATGGGGCTATATAAACAAGATCGGTGAAGAAATCGTGCCCCTGGTTTATGATAATGCCGGAGATTACCAGGAAGGTTTGGCTCCTGTGGCCTATAAGGTAGATTTGGAAACCGATAACATGGCAGGCGAATTGAGCCAGGATCTGACCGCGCCGGCAGAAAACGATAAAAAAGAAGCAGTGCAAGCCGCAGATAATGCCATTATAGCCTTACCGGCAATAGAGGCCCTGACTCTGGATGACAAGCCGGATGTGGTAGCAGCCAGGGCCCTGGTAGACGTAGCCATAAATGATTACGGAGCCTCAGAAAGTGATTTTGAATACCTGGCAAATCTCGAAGCTGCAGAGGTAAGGATTAAAGAATTAGAGGGCATTATTCCCGTACCGGAACCTCCACAATACAGGTACGAATACGGCTACTTGGACCGGGATGGTGAATTAGCAATTCCCTTTAGGTATGATCAAGCAGGTCCTTTCACCGGCGGTTATGCAGCAGTGAGTTTAGATTATCGTTCTGGAATAATCAACCGGGACAACCAAACAGTTGTTCCTTTCAATTACAGCCGCTCCCAAATCTATCACGAAAACCTGTTTTTTGTAATTAAAAATACCGATAGCGGACATTTGATCGGTTATTATAACCACCTGGGAGAAGTGGTTATCGAACCCAAATATAGTCAAGCTGAGATCAGGCGTTACTCTGAAGGATTAATTGCCATCAGAGAAGAGATTGCTCCTACAGAGTACGGAAAGTACAGTTTTTATGATGACAGTGGTCAGTTAGCCTTTCCCGGTGAATTTACGGATGTGCGAGAATTCAGTGAAGACCTGGCCGCTGTTAAAAATAATGGAAAATGGGGTTACATCAACAACCAGGGAGAACTGGTCATCCCGTACCAGTTTGATGATGTATCTTACTTCGGTTTTCAAAATGGTTATACCTGGGTAACCGGTAATGGAAAAATACTGTTTATAGATCGCGGCGGTGATATTTTTCATACTGCAGATTATGACTACATTAGAAGATTTCATGATGGCATTGCCTATGTTTATAAAAACAACCTGGCCGGAATAATTGAAGTTTTAGTGGATAGAAGCATAGACCCCGAACCGGAACCAGAACCTGACAAGGAAGTAAGCTATGTGGTGATAGAGATTGGTACAGATAAAGTCATTGTTGAACTAGACACATACGCCCTGGCTTACTTTAAGGGTGAGGGTAACCCGGTTTACGATTACCTTAGAGACGGTCACAACTACCCGCGAATATACGCCATCGGGGTGGAGGACAGCTTTATTAGCCTGTTCCAGTATGCTGCTAATTACCGTGGCAGTGTCAGAGAAGCCGTTGAAAATTCTGAGCAAATACCTGAATCGGAAAGTAGTGAATTCATCAATTATAGAGAGTAGACTTAAATAGAAACCGGAAAAGAGAGAACATCACCTGGGTGAGTATCATTAATATTACGTGTTATGATGTCTGACCGGACATTAAAGAGCAGTTATTTGCTTTAAACAAAAAAATATTAAATTTTTTTTAAATATAAGAAGGATATTTAAAATTAACAGCGAATAAGTTTTGTTACCTGTTATGAAAACCTGAATTAAAGCAACATCTAAACCAATAAGATTATAACCGTTTTCATAACCTGGTTAAGTATTTTTTAAATAAGGTAGAAAAAGTTTTTATTGAAAGACTGTTAAAGGCAAACCCGCCGTAATGCGGGGACGCAAAGCCATGGGTCCAGCTTAAGGACTGCCAGGTTGCCAGTCATAATAATAAAGTGAATTATTATCACTTAAAATGGCAGCCGGCAGGCTGCCATTTATTTATTTTATAACTGCTAAAATGTTTTACATTAATCCGGCAAGCCTGAAATGATAATCAGGCGGGCAGCAGGTGAAGGCTTAAAAGTTGCCGGCAAAGCTTTATTCCAGGCAATGTAATCAACAGCCGGGCAAGCCGGTGCCATAAAAGTTGGATTTCAAAATGGAGCTTTAAGAAAGAAGTGAATATCGGCCTTTCCGGGATCGTAAAAATTATTTCCGCTAAAATTGGTCAGGATTTCAGAATAAAGGGCCTAAACGAAAAAAGCACAACCAAATACAGGGGTGATGGGAAATGTTCCAAGAATTTGCATTAAAGAACTCTAAAGCATACTTACAGACTATTCTACTGTTATTTTTCACTCTGGGGCTGTTATTTTCAGCAGCCCCGGCAGAGGCCGAACCAGGCGATAGAATAGTTGAGGTTTATCCCCTCTCTTCCCATACTTTCGCGCTTACTGAAACCGGTTCAGTCTGGGCCTGGGGTGACAATCAACACGGCAAGCTGGGCGATGGTACCACCACCAGCCGGGCTATCCCTATCCAGCCTCTTTTAGAAAATGTTAAAGAATTGCACCCTCAATCGTCAGGCCACACTTTTGCTCTGAAAAATGATGGAACCCTCTGGGCCTGGGAAAGAAACTGGGACGGCCGTCTTGGAACAGGACAGGAAGATAATCATTACCCCACTCCGGTTCAAATTTTAGATAACGTAGCGAAACTGTTCCCCGGGGACCGCCATTCTTTTGCCCTGAAAAATGATGGCACTCTCTGGGGATGGGGAAAAAACAGTCATGGACAGCTGGGTGACGGCACCACTGTCAGCCGGTTTGAGCCAGCCCAAGTAGATCTTGGAAATGTTTCCAGCGTCTATCCCGGCTACAATCACAGTTTTGCAATCTTAAATGATCATTCCCTGTGGGCCTGGGGCAATAACCAGTACGGAAAACTGGGTGATGGGGCCACTTCAAGCCGCCACCAACCGGTCAAAGTATTAGAAGATGTCAAAACGGTCTACCCTCAAACCAATCACACTATTGCCCACAAAAATGATCAAACTGTATGGTCCTGGGGCCACAACTGGTACGGCCAGCTGGGCCTAAATTCAGGAGACAATCACCCCGAGCCAGGCCAGTTAAATTTGGCCCAGGTTGAGGAGATCTTTTCCCAGGAAAATCATACTTTTGCCTTAAAAGAAGACGGTTCACTTTGGAGCTGGGGCCATAATTGGTACGGACAGCTGGGTGACGGCTCCATCACCAACCGGCAGCAGCCGGTGCAGGTCCCAGTTGCAAATGTAGCTGAACTATACCCGCAGGATAATCATACTTTCGTGCTTCAGGAAGACCATACCCTCTGGGGCTGGGGCCACAACTGGGATGGCAGGATCGGCGATAACAGTTCTTCGCATATCCGGCCTGCGCCGGTAAAAATAGCAGAAAACATTAAGAGTACATATCCATTGGAGAAACATGCTTTTGCCCTGGACAGCAACAACACCCCCCTGGCCTGGGGAGATAACAGCAAAGGCCAGCTGGGTAATGGCTTTTCCCCTGAAGCTTCAAACCCGCATAATATCGACCTGCAGGATGTTAAAACTATCTTCCCGCAGGACAATCATACCTTTGCCTTGAAAAAAGACGGCTCACTGTGGGCCTGGGGAGATAATTCTAAAGGCCAGCTGGGTGTAGGCAATTATCAGAGGCAGGATAATCCGGTCCAGGTGCTTTTAGGCGAAGACCTGCCCACACATACAATTTCGTTAAGCGCCAACCCGCAGGAAGGCGGCGTTTTAAGTGGCGGCGGCCAGTACCGGCACGGTCAAAGCGTTAACCTCAGCGCTTCCGCTGTACCAGGATACAGCTTCATAAACTGGACGGAAAAAGGTGAGGAAATTAGCTCTAATCATGACTTTTCCTTCCTGGCCACCGGCGATCGTGAGCTGGTAGCAAACTTCAAGGCTCCTTCCGGTGAAGAAAGTCCCAGGGATGCAGCAGAGCCACCCATTGAGGAGGAAGCAGTTCAGGAAGAACCGGAAGAATTTACAGTAACTCTGGCTGTTAAGCCTGAAGAAGCCGGTATAGTAGAGGGTTCAGGCACCTATAAAGAAGACAGCGAGGTTCAAATCAGCGCTAAAGCTGAAGAAGGCTACCGGTTCCTGAACTGGACGGAGCTAATATCTCACAACGGGCTGGATGAAAACAATAGTGAAACCGATATAGAGGTTATCGTGACAGAAGATAGCGATTACAGCTTTAATATTACAAGAAACCTAGCCTTAACAGCCAATTTTGAAGCTGTTGAAACAGAACTGCCATCACCGGGTATTGAGCAAATCAGCGCTGAAAACGGCCTTATCAAAATAACTTTCGATCGGGACCTGGAAGAAAAACCAGCGCTTGAAGATTTTAAAGCCCGTTACCTGGTTGAAGTTATAAGCCCCGAAGATCAAGAACCAATGGGCGGAATTGATCAGGACTTCAGAACCGGCGGGCCTGAGTTTTATAACCTCGATTTTAATGATGAAGATTCAGAGAATCAAAGCGCATTCTTTGAGTTTGCTGATGAAGAACAAGACAGCTCTTTCTATGATTATGAAACTGACAACCAGCCTGCAGAAGATCAGAACAACCAGGATCACAACGAAGGCACAGCCGGTGAAAATATTAACGATAATGATGAAGAAAACCCTGCTGGCAATGAACCTAACGAACAAGTAACCGAAGGCGATGTCCAAAACGGCGCTGAATCTACCGATGATATAGAACCGGAAGATGTTGAAGAAGAAGATAGCCAGGATAATGACCTGACCGATGAAGAAGCAGACAGTAACAACTGGCAAGCCCTAACATTAAGCGAGTTGAAATGGGATGAAGAACAAGCCAGCACCGTACTCCTGGGCTTTGAACCCTTCAAAGCAGCCGAAAAAGATACCAGCTACTTAATTGAGCTTAGCTATCTTGATGGAGATGCTCTGACGGCAAAACCATTTGTGGTGGAAGCCGAAACCTTTACTTATAATCTTGACCTGATTGTAGAGCCTGAAAACGCAGGCTCAGCAGAAGGATCAGGCAGATACGAAGAAAGCGAAGCAGTCCCTGTCACTACAACAGCAAACGAAGGTTACAGCTTTATCAGCTGGGTAATTGATGATCAAGTAGTAAGTGAAGAAAAGGAATTCACCTACATCATGCCTGACCAGGACATCACTCTGACAGCTGTTTATGAAGAAAAGCCTGAACCGCAGTATGAACTTACCCTGGATACAAAGCCTGAAGAGGGCGGCTCTGCTGAAGGGGCCGGTTTTTACAAAGCAGATGAGACAGTCATAATTACAGCGGAAGCTTTCGAGGGCTATGAATTTATAAACTGGACCCTGGCAGAAGAAGTAATTAGCACCGATCAAAAATTTAACTATACAATGCCCGGTCAGGATGTTAGCCTGGCTGCCAACTTTCATAAAGTCCCGGAAACATTCCAAATCAGCCTTATTTCGGAACCGGAAGAGGCAGGGATTTTAAATGGCGCTGGCAGGTATGAACAAGGCCTGGAAGTAACAGTCACTGCAGAAGCAAATGATGGTTTTGAATTTATCAACTGGACCGCAAGCCACCAGGTGGTTAGTGAAAACAAGGAATTTACATTTATTGTGGAACAAAACCGAGAGCTAACTGCTAACTTTGAAGAACTGGAAGAAGAGCTTCCGGAAACGCAAATTGACACGGTAGAGGCTGAAAACGGCCTGATAACATTAGGCTTTAATATAGAACTCGACTCTTCTCCTGAAATCGATCAGTTTAAAGCCCTGGTCTTTACCAGTGAGGGATCTGAAGAAACAGAAGCAGGAGAAGCTGACTCGGAGCAAGATGAAAACCATGCTGACCGGTGGCAAGAACTGCAATTAACGGATCTAAACTGGGACCAGGAGCAAGCCGACCAGGTCAGCCTGAGCTTCAAACCCTTTACAGCAGCTGAGCAAGATATCAGCTATAGCATTAAAACCGGTTACCTCGATGGCGACAAAGTTGCTGCCGAGCCTTTCATCGTTGAAGCTGAAACACCGCTCTACTCTTTAACCCTGGAAACAAAACCCCGGGAAATAGGAGTATTGGAAGGTGCAGGCGACTACCAGGAAGGTGAAGCAATAACGGTAAGCGCCGCTGTAAATGAAGACTATGAATTTATCAACTGGACCAATGAAGAAGTAATAATCGCTATTGAAAAAGAGTTTGCTTATGTTATGCCGGCTGAAGAGATTACCCTAACTGCCAATTTCACGGCAATTCCGGAAACTTTCAATATCAACTTATCCGTTGAACCCCAGCAGGGCGGCAGTGTTGAGGGCGGCGGAACATATGAGCAAAATGAAGATGTGACAGTTAAGGCCATTGCAGATGAAGGGTTTAGCTTTATTAGCTGGACCGAAAAAACTCAAGTGGTAGAGTACTTCGATGAACTGGATGAAGAAATAACTTCAGAAACAATAACAGTAGTCAGCGAAAGCAATAATTATAGCTTTACAACCGAAGAAAACCGCAGCCTGACGGCAAACTTCGAAGCCATCGAAGAAGAGCCTGAACTCTACAACCTGGATTTAGAAAAAAGCCCTGAAGGATCTGGCACTCTAGAAGGTTCAGGCCAGTATGAAAAAGATGAAACAGTGGATCTATCAGCAGAGGCAAACGAGGGATATGATTTTGAGCACTGGCTGATTGACGATGCAGTGCTGAGCAGTGAAAATAATTACTCTTACTCCATGCAGGAGGATGATACGGTTTTAAGGGCAGTTTTTGTAGAAATACCCACTTATAACCTTACCGTAGAAGCCGACCCCGGGGAAGGTGGCACGATTAGCGGTGCAGGGCACTATGAGGCAGGAGAAGAAGCCTTGCTGGAAGCCGAGCCGGCTGAAGGTTACACTTTTGCAGGCTGGTTTCGGAATGAAGAAAAGCTTAGCGCCAGCAAAGACTATCCTTACATTATGCCGGAGCAAAACCTAACCCTGACAGCATCTTTTGAGTTAGAGTTAGAACCTGCCGAAATCATTGAAGAAGATTTCTTTGAACCAATGGGCAGCAGTATGGAAGAAGACCTTTTTAACTACAGTTCAAGTACAAGAAAAGAAAATACCGATATATATTACCTGGAACTAATTGCCCAACCCGGCTACCGGGGAGAAGTTACGGGAGAAGGCTTTTATGAACTCGGAGAAAAAGCAGTAGCCATCGCGGAACCGGAACCGAATTATGTATTCTACGCCTGGACCCGGGATGATGAAACAATTAGCTATGATCAGAAATATGAGTTTGAAATTGATGAAGACTTAAGCTTAAAAGCGGTTTTTGAATTGGAAGAACAATCTTACTATATAAGCCTCAGCAGTAATCCAGGGCATGGCGGAAGCCTGCAGGGCGAAGGCCTTTATTTAGAATCCGAAACTGCGCTGGTTAAAGCAATTTCCACGGAACATTATGCTTTTACCGGCTGGAGTGAAAAGGGAAATTTTGTTAGCTTTGATCCAGAATACAACTTTGAAGTCACCGCTGACAGAGATTTAGTCGCTAATTATACTTTACAGCCCACTGAACCAGAGCCGGATGAACTAAGCGATAATAGCAGTCATGAGCAAGAACCGGAGGGACAGATTGAAACAAACAGCCTGAAAACCTTGCACGATGATGAACCTGCTGCTGCCAGTACCTACACCATTGACCTCCTGGTTGAACCTATAAACTTAGGGACAGTAACGGGAAGCGGCGAATATGAGGCCGGCAAGCTGGTGGGGTTAAATGCCGAACCGCGTTTAGGTTATTATTTTACAGGATGGTATGAAAAAGTAGATCATCTTTCCGACAATGAGGCAGGAAATGATGAAACAGAAGCATCAGAATTAGAATCAGAGGAAAACGAAGACTCAAAAGAAGAAAAAGAGGAAGAGGATAAGTATGTATTGATCAGTAAAGCCAAGCAATACGCCTTTGAAGCAAGCCGTGACCGTATCCTAACCGCCAGGTTCGAACCGCTGGAACACAGGCAAAATGAGAAACCGGAAACTTTTGAAATCAAGCTTTCACCCAGGCCGCGCCTGGGCGGCCAGATTTACGGCAGCGGAGACTACACCGAGGGTGAAAAAGTAACTGTTACCGCCCTTGCGGATCTGGAATTCATATTTGTTAACTGGACCATGGACGGTGAAATAGTTAGCACCGATATCATTTACACTTTCCATATCGAGCATGACATGGACCTGGTGGCGAACTTTGAACCTATCGGAGATAGCTATTTTATAGAACCGACCAGTAACAGCTACCATGAGCGTGACCCCTCACTGGACAGCTACCTGTCCGAGGACGAGCAACTCGAAACATTCTCGGGCCAGGAGTACAGCCTGCAAAGTGAACCCAGTTTCATTTACCCCTGGATCTTGCCACAGGGAGATTCACCCGAACAATAAAGCTCTCCCACATTAAACTGCAGCTTTATTCTACTTTCCCAATTACAATTTTTCTTGTAACTGCTCAGCAGTTACTTTTTTTATGATCTTTTAAAGGGTTATAAAAGGTTTTTTAAGGCGAATTTTTATTTGTCTTAATCAAATATTGTATTCTGCAATAATAATTGGCAGCAGATCGCGGCTAACTTTGCTCAGTTTCACTGAAATCCCCTTCAGCCCAGCTAAGAGATCTCTGCACCGCCTTTTCCCAGTTCCGGTAATACATATCCCTTTTATCCGTGCCCATCACAGGATTAAAAACAGCGCTCTGACGCCAGTTCTCAGCCAGCTCTTGCTGGCTCGACCAGAAACCTGATGCCAGTCCGGCCAGGTAAGCGGCCCCCAGGGCGGTAGTGTCAAAAGTTGAAGCCCGGCGGACTGTTGTATTACTGATATCAGCCAGGAATTGCAGCATCAAATCCATTACGCTGGCGCCGCCGTCTACCCGCAGCTCCTGCAAAGGCAGGCCTGTTTCCCGGTGCATTATTCCCAGCACATCTTTGGTTTGATAGGCCATGGCTTCAATAACAGCCCGGGCCAAATGTGCTTTGCTGGTTCCTCCCGTTATGCCAACCATCAGGCCGCGGGCATAAGGATCCCAGTACGGCGCTCCCAACCCTACAAAAGCAGGAACAAAATATAACCCCCCGTTGTCTTCAACCTGCGCGGCAAGCCCCTCCAGTTCGGAAGATTTCTTAATCAGGCCAAGCCCATCACGCAACCACTGCACAGCAGCCCCGGTTATAAAAATGCTTCCCTCAAGAGCATATTCAACCCGCCCCTTAATCCCCCAGGCAATGGTTGTTAAAAGCCCTGCCTCTGAAAATACCGGTTTATCACCAATATTCATCAGCAGAAACGAACCGGTCCCGTAGGTATTTTTACTCATACCCGGGCTGTAGCAGGCCTGTCCAAATAATGCCGCCTGTTGATCGCCGATTAGACCCCCAATGGGAACTGCAGCGTTTAAAAATACTGCTGGGTCGGTATTGCCAAATAGATGACTGCTGGGCATAACTTCAGGCAAAATCTTTTTAGGAACTTTAAACAGCTCCAGCAGCTCTTGGTCCCAATGCAAGGTCTTAATGTTAAATAAAAGCGTTCTGGAAGCATTCGAATAATCGGTGGCAAAAACCCTGCCGCCGGTTAAACGAAACACGATATAGCTGTCAACAGTTCCGCAGGCCAGGCTGCCCTCTTCTGCTGCTTTTTTTACTGCAGTTAAGTTTTCCATAGCCCAGCGCAGCTTGGTGCCTGAAAAATATGGATCCAGTAAAAGGCCGGTTTTTTGCCGTACTGCTTCTTCATACCCTTCTTCTCTCAGACGGCGGCACATATCAGAAGTACGGCGGCACTGCCAGACAATTGCCTTTTCAAGCGGTATGCCGGTATTTCGATCCCAGAAAACAATTGTTTCCCGCTGATTCGCAATACCAATCGCAGAAAGATCATCACCTGCGGCACCCACCTCTTTTAAAACCCGGGCGGAAGCCTTAAGAACGTTCTGCCAGATCTCTTCCGCATCATGCTCAACCCATCCGCTTTGAGGGTAGTACTGTTTATGTTCCAGGTTAACCTGGGCCACTGAAGATCCGTTTTTATCCCACAAAATAGCAGTTGTTCCTGTAGTGCCCTGATCAATAGCCAAAACGTATTTACTAATTGCTCCCGCCTCCCCTCCATAACCTTTCAAACAGAAAAATATTTATTAAGCCTTTGAAAAAAACATTACTTCATTTTTTATTTCATTTCTTAATTTACCTTCCACTTCCAAAAAACGGAGGTGGGCCAGCGCCTCGCCAGTTGCAAACCATTTTTGCATCAGGGAAACATCATTCCAACCATCCGCAACGAGATCCCAGGTCATTTGCGCAGCAGTTTCATAAGCATTACAGGACCCGGATTGCTCTACTATGGCCAAAACCTCTTCTAAGCGCTGCTGGTGATGCTCTTTTAATTCGTTGATTCTCTGGCAGTGATCAACAATCAAGCTGCGATGACCGGGAAGCACCAGGTCAATGGCCATTTTTTCAACCTTTTTTAGGCTCGCCATATATTCTCCCAGTGGATTGGCGTTGATCAACCAGGTTGCAATATTGGGAGTAATATCATCTAAAATATGATCACCTGAGAAAAACCACTGCAAATTTGGTTCATAAAGGCAGGTATGGCCCCTGGTATGCCCGGGAGTCCTAACGCAGTGCAGCTCAAATCGGCCGTATTTGAGTACAGTTCCATCCCTGACCATGCTGTAAGCAACTTCTTTACCGGGGCTGTAACGCTGTCCCGGGTGGGTATCAATTGCTTTTTCCACTTCCTCTCCCGGAAAGCCGTGCTGGCTCGAAAGGGAGCTAACCAGCTGCCAGAGGTTTTCAAGACCCAAAACCTCGGCATCAGGTTGGTTAAAATAAGCTACTGATCCCTCTTTAAGCAGAACATCCACCAGGCCGATATGGTCAGTATGCATGTGGGTAACAAAAATATCAGTTTTATCAAGGTTTACAGCCAGTTGTTCCAGGGCTTCTGTCATGGCTTTCCGGCATTCTTCCCTGTTCATGCCGGTGTCGATAATTAAATTCCGCTCTTCTCCAATGATGAAGTAGGAGTTAGTAGCTTTGAGGGGATTGTTGGGGAGGGGTATTTCTGTGCGGTACAAATCAGGCCTAATCTGTTCAATAATCGGTCCAGCCATTATATGCAATCACACCTCTTTTCTTAAATTTTTAATTCGCTACAAAGCCCTGTTATCCTTTTAAAAGCCTTTTAAATCATCTTAGTCCGGGCCACTTCCTGCCGGCCACTATTTGAAAGAAGATTATTGACATAGACACTGGCTATGCTGTGATATAATAGAGGGGCGGAATAACCATACCTCTTTATACAATCAAACCAGGCAGGAGGTATAAAAGCTATGGGCATTACAAAAAGAGGGCTTCTACTTTTACTGGCAATAGGCTCAGGCCTAACGGTTCTAGCCTGTACCCCTCAACCTGATCCAGGCACAGATACAGGCACTGAACAAAATAGCTTAGAACAAGAAGCTGATATTACTGAAGACAAAACAGATCCTGACGAAGAAAGCCCCGGTAATCAGAGCCAGGACAGGCCTGAAGAGGCGAAAAAAGACCGCATAAGATCTGATGCCACTTTTAGACATGAGGTAAACATTGAAACTGACGGTGAAATCAGAGAGGGCGAAGGCGACAGATGGTGGGAAGACGATAGCAAAAACGGTGAGGAAAACAAGTTTTGGGATAACGATTAACCAGGAACCCGGTCCATACTCCCCGACGAAAAACCGCCCAGATCAAGAGTAACATAGGTAAAACCAAAGGCTTTAAGTTTTTCCAAAACTATCTTACGCTGATTTATGATCAAAGAGAAATCCTGCTGATCTACCTCAACGCGGGCCAGGTTATCGTGGCAGCGGACCCGCAGGTTATTAGTAACCCCCAGCTCCCTTAAAAAGGACTCTGCAAGGGCAATTTTTTGCAAGCCTTCAGCTGTAATCTGCTTCCCGTAGGGAAAACGTGTGGCCAGGCAGGGGGCCGCTGGCTTATCCCAGGTAACAAGGCCGGCTTTCCTGGACAAAAGCCTGATCTCCTCTTTTACCAGGCCCCCTTCGAGCAAAGGACTAACCACGCCTAACTCTTTAAGCGCCCGCAGCCCGGGCCGGTGCTCACCTGGATCGTCAGCATTGGTTCCATCCATAATAACGGGCAGCTTATTGTTCGCCGCCAGGCGCAATAACTCAGAATAAATAAGCTTTTTACAGCTATAGCAGCGCTGCGGATCATTTTTTTTAATTGCCTCAACCGCTAAAAGGTCAAGCTTTAAAATACTAATCTTTAGGTTTAAACTTTCGGCCAGCTGTCTTGCTTTCTCAACCTCTTCGGGCAGGGCCAGCTCTGAATCAACCGTTACAGCAACGATATTATCCCGCCCGATTATTTCTGCAGCCTTATAGAGCAGGTAAGTGCTGTCCACCCCTCCCGAATAAGCGATCAGGGCTGAATCATATTTACCCAGCAATTTTTCTAAATGCTGTTCCTTACAAGCAGCCTTAGCCTGATCATTCCGGCAGCGATTATCTGTCATGACGAGCACCACTCTCCCTTAATCTACCGGTTATTATAGCACAGACCAGCCTTGATTAAAATTTCTGCCCGGACAAATCTAGATTGCTTTACATGTAAAATTTTGCTATAATATTCAATATATTAATATTAGATCAGCAGCACCGATCAAACAGGAGAGTCAATTTAATTTGAAGCAGACCTCTAGAAAAACGCTAATACTACTTATCTTTGCAGGATTCCTCTGCTTCTTTCTTTACAGCCTGCCGGTTAAATCTCAACCAGCGGTGGTATCCTTAAATGATAATTTAAGCGATCATAGCCTCTTCAACCCGGTGGATTGCAGCCGGGCAATAAAACCTTCAGATCCAGGCCGGCAGGTGATGCAGATTATCGACAACCAGTATTATTTGTGGCATGAAACTGTGGACTACGCTAACAACACAATCTGTATCTATCAAGTAGAGCCTGAAGGAAAAGCGCTCAGCGCCGAAGAAGCAGAAGCGCTGCTGGCTAATTCTGAATTATGGCAGCAGCAGGCTGCTGATCAGATCCCGGGCCATAAAATAACCACCCCTGAAACGCTAAACAATAATCTTCCCGCCTCTTATAGCGTATATAAAAACCACCTATCCACCACGCCCGGGCAAAACGAAACCCGGGAAGAGTGGTTTTGGCGCGAACAGGAAATGATTGATAACCGCAACCCAATAGATAAAGAAATTGCCCTGAGCTACCCCTATAACACCATCGGTTTTTTGAATGTTGATTTTCCCAGTAGTTATATCCGCGGTACCGCTTTTTTAGTCGGGCCAAACCTGGCTTTAACTAACGCCCACAATATCTACTCACCACCAGCAGGAGGCTGGTATGAAGAAGTTTTATTTTCAGCCGCTCAGCACGAAACTAATTCTCCAGCGACGATCAAACCTCACGCCACCAGGAAGCCGGTCCACCTGCAAACCACCGAAAAGTTCTTTTACCATGAAAACAAAAAGGACAGGGATATGGCCGTAAAATATGATTACGCCGCACTGTTCTTTGAGGAACCTTTTAATGAAATCACTACTTTCATGCCCCTTGAATTTAATGCTGTTCCTTCCGAGGTAATCATTCCCGGTTATCCCGGTTATGTGCGGGACATTAAAACAAACGGCCTCTGGAAATCTAAAGGAACCCTGGTCAATTATAATGATTACTGCCTTTATTATGACGCTTACACCAGCGGCGGAAACAGCGGGAGCCCGGTAATTTATTACAGGCCTGAAACCGGATCATACCGCGTAATTGGTTTACACGCTTTTGCTTCGCCTGGCTATTTCAGCGGTGGCCCTCACTTCAACCACAAAAATCAAACTGTAATCGAAGGTTGGTTAAAAAAAGCTCCCGACTATATTAATAGCAGCCTTTTATCACTGCAGCTGCCAGCCACCCTGAACATTACACCGGGGGAGCAAATAACCCTGGAACCGCATCCTTCCTCAACCCATACAAGCTATTCTGAGCTAACCTGGAACAGCGCAAACCCCGAAATTGCCACTGTAAATGAAGGGGGAACTGTTAAGGGTCTTTCTGAGGGAACAACACTCATTACGGTTAGAGCAAAAGACGGGAACCAGGAAGCCAGCTGTACAGTAATAGTAAGCGCTGATATCAAAGAAGAAAACATAGAAGATAACCGGACCGAAACAGGAACAATTGATAGCGCTCTCGGTGATTTAAACAATGATCAGGATATCAATATTTTAGACGTGGTTTTAGTATTGCAGCACATTTTAGAAATCACTACCCTGGAGCAGGAAGCTTTAGCTAAAGCAGACGTAAACCAGGACGACGTGGTAGATGTTCTGGACGCAGCCTTAATCATGCAGCGCGCCCTCGAGATCATTGAACATTTTTAAGATCTTTTAGCAGGGAAATAACCCAGAATGCAAGCCCACTATCATTAAAGAATAAAACCCAGAAAAATAATTAGAGTACTTTATGGCTGGATACTGCTAAGAAGCTTCATAGTAATGCAAACCGGCTCCCTTTTTAAAACCCATCCCCTTGCTTTTCTTAGCATAAAAAAGATATGATTAGTTCAGGCCAAATATCAAGGAGTGAAAAGATGCGGTTTGGAGCAAAAAAGGGCGGCAAAATAATCAAAGAAGCAAGCGATGGCACGGCCACGCTTGAGTTCCCTGACGGATCAAAATATAAAGGTAACTTAAAAAACAACATGGCAGACGGACAGGGTACCATGGAATTTTCAGATGGCAGGCAGTTAAGCGGCTCCTTTGAAAAGGGAAAACCACACGGCAAAGAATTGATTTTGACTTTCCCGGACGGCCGGAAATACCTTGGTGATTACACCAACGGGAAAAGACATGGTTACGGTAAAATGTTTTTCCCTGACGGTAAAAAATATGAAGGTGAATGGAAAAATGACCTGCCGCACGGCGAGGGGAAAATGACTCATCCAGACGGCACCGTTGAGGATGGGACCTGGGCCCGGGGTAAAGTGATCGACCCTTCAGCAGAAAAAGAAGCCAGGGGTAACCTCTTCCGGACAATCGCTATCCTGGCTGCCCTGGCAGCAGGCTTAGTGCTGCTCTTATTCTACTGGTAACCCCGCCAGGCAGGATACAAGCATTTATTTAAAAAAACAACCTGCACAAAGAGCGGGGAGCCCTGTTCGACCCAAAAGGCCCTGTTTCCGCTTGCTTTCCCCGGGACATCAATTGTGTAGGGCATCATTACAGCAACTTCAGACTGTGACCGTAAACATTACCTTTTTCAATTAACGCTTTAAGCCTGGCAAAGTCACCTGCCCTCCTGGTGCAGCAAAGTCCGGCTTTCCTTTATAACCCCCGACAGGACATAATCTTCATACCTTTAACGGTATAACAGTTTCCCTTCTTCCTTATTAATAACGGCAAATTGATCCGGCGCTATATTCCAGCACAATTGTTTTGGAATAATTAGATCCGTCCCCGTTATTATGTCAGGTGGAAGGATAATAATTTAAGAAGACCGCTTTCTTGAGCTTAAAGGTCCCCTGGACAGCCGCGAACAACCTTCTACAAACAACCCGAAAACCAGGACCGCCACCCCGAAGGCAGCAAAGTACAAGGAAAGGCGGTTAATAATACTTTTGGTAATACTGTAAATGATGTGGCTTTCCCGGGCCCAAATCAGCTCTAAGAAGTCCTGCCCGGCGGCCATGCTTTCCACAGAAGGCACTACAATCGCTGCCCAGCCTGCCGGCCAAATGAAGTAATATAAAACCCCGGACAGGAAAATCCCCAGGCCCAGCGCTATAAAGGTGCCCCCGGGTTTGAGCCACAAAAAACCTGTTACCAGCATGACAGCCAAACTGATCCAGGGCAGGAGACGAAGACTGGTCCGGGCCTGGTTAATCCGATCCAGATCTTCCTTAAAGCCGGAATCCAAATCAGTTTTACTATCAAGCTCAATCCAGGTCAACTCGGTCGGCAAATCAAACCTCGTTATAATCTCTTCCAGCAGCAGGGGGCCGTACTCATCTAGCAAGTCGGGACAGAGACCACCCAGTTCTTTTTTTAGCGCTTCCAAAAAAACGGACTGGTGCTCAAGCAAATCTACTTTGATCACCAGCTCTTCTTGCTCCCCGGTAACAAATAATAAATATTCTTCGACCGCATAAAAAGCTTGCTCTCTTAGCCACTCTTCCCCGGTAATCCTAACCAGGGTCCGGAAAATTGTCGCTTCGATTCTCAGCTGCCGGCCATTAAGTTCAGGAGGCTCTACTGCTAGAAAATAATCCTGCAGGTCTTCTCCATCTATTTCATCCAGGATAGCACGGTAATAACCGGCGCTGAATAATGTTCTTTCCAGCCCCTGCCCGGTAAGAAAAGCACACCCTGTAAGCACGGTCATGATTAATATCAGCCCAAATAGCCCTTTTCTTACCATTTTATAATCTCCACGCTTTCACTTAGCTTGTGTTTTCGCTTTACCTATTTCTACACAA
>PWYU01000057.1 GCA_003567725.1 Syntrophomonadaceae bacterium
GCCGGGACTTAGATGCGGAAATATATGCCGCCCGGCTGAATGCCGCCGGTTTAGAGGGAGTGGAATTTATACCGGAAGAAAGAAGTGAAGCCGGCGGGGCCAGGCTTGAAATAACCGACTATCACAGTTTCAACCCGGCCCGGACGGGAATTTATATCCTCTCCTATGCTTTTGAACTGGGTGATTTTACGGTACCTAAAAGCAATGATGTAATTGTCATGTTTGATAAAATTATGGGCACCGATAAGATGGGCCTTTACCTGGAACAGGGGCTTGCCCCTGAGGAAATCGAGGAGCGCTTTGCTCCCGCTATCGAAGAGTTTAAAGTAGAGAGGGAGAAGTATCTTTTACCCCGGTATTAATTAAAACAAGCATAAATACTTTAAGCCACTCGGACAGTTCCATCGTCTTACCTTCGGCCTGCGCTGCGCTTCGGGACGCTCGAACCGTCCCCATGGCACCGCTTAACTCTTAATCTATCGCTGTAGGACTGGATTTATGTCCTTGTTGAATGACAACCGTCCCCTGTAGCTTAGCCGGCTATGCCTGAATAATCAACTACTTGGAAGGGTCCGAACAAGTTTAGATCTTTCTTGTAAAGGCAATTAACTTAAAGGAGCTGAATGATGGTGTCTGAACAATGGTATGTTGCGAGAAGCGGGGAAAAGCACGGCCCTTTTAGCTGGGAGCAGGTTGCCTATAACTACCGCGAAGGTAAAATCAGAAATGATGATCTGTTATGGAGCGAGTCTACTGTTGACTGGATTCGTGCTGATCAATTGCAGGCCCTGTCAGGGAAAAGAAGTGAGCCTCAGCAGGCTGGAAGATCCGGGCAGAGCAGTGGTTCTACAAGTCGCGTCGGTCAGAGGGTTTCCGGCTTAAATTATCAAATCCTGGGCTCTGTTATGCCCATGGTTGAGATCAGGTTAAAAAGAGATGAACGGCTTTATGCCCAGAGCGGGGCCATGCAGTGGATGGATCAGAATATTAATATGGAGACTGAAATGAAAGGTGGAGTTATCGGGGCTTTGAAGCGACAGGTATCCGGTGAATCCATGTTTGTCCAGTATTTTACGGGTATGGCAGATAGCGCTGTAGTGGCTTTTGGCCACACTTATCCGGGCAATATTATTCCTGTAGATGTAACAAATGGTCCGATTATCTGCCAGCGCAGGGCTTTTTTGTGTGCCTTTGAAACAGTGCAGTATGATGTATTTTTTCAGAAGCGGTTAGGAGCCGGTTTTTTTGGTGGAGAAGGTTTTATCATGCAAAAAGTGTCAGGACAGGGGACCGTTTTTTTAGAAATAGATGGGGAATGCATTGAGAAAGAGCTTGGGCCCGGTGAAAAGATTCGCGTAGAAACCGGTTCTGTGGGAGCCTTTGAAGAAAGCATAGATTTTAATATTGAGAGAGTAAAGGGTATTAAGAATATGTTCCTCGGTGGAGAAGGGTTGTTTTTAACCACTTTAACCGGACCGGGTAAAATCTGGCTTCAAACCATGCCCATCCAAAGCATGTCTGCAGAGCTGTTTCAATACCTGCCCAGCAGCAGGAGCAGTTAATCAAAACCAGTTATGATGGAGGAGAAAGGCAAAATATGAATTTAGATCAAATCCTGGCCAGGAACCTGCCGGATCCGCTGTTACGGCTGGCGGTGAGAATGATCCTGCGGGCCAGGATTAAAAACCAGGCTATTGAAAGCGTTGAGCAAAGACAGGTTTTTAAAGAAGAATTTGTTAAAAGCTTAAAAAAAGGCCCTATCGCCATTCATACCGCAGATGCCAATGTGCAGCATTATGAATTGCCGCCTGAATTTTTTAAAGTTGTCCTGGGGAAAATGATGAAATACAGCTGTGGCTACTGGCCGGAAGAGGTTGAAGTATCACAAGCTGCTGAAAGGCTTGATCAGTCTGAAGAGGAAATGCTAAAGCTGACCTGCAGGCGGGCGAAGCTCTGTGAGGGGCAGAAAATTCTGGATTTGGGCTGTGGCTGGGGCTCAATGGCTCTTTACCTGGCCCGCATCTACCCATCTTCTGAAATAATGGCGGTTTCGAATTCAGCTGATCAGATCAACTATATTCGAAGAAAAACTGAAGAAGAGAGCCTGGGCAATCTTTCAGCCATGAAAGCTGACATCAATGATCTGGCATTACCATCGAAGTTTGACCGGGTGGTGTCGGTGGAAATGTTTGAGCACATGCGCAACTATGAGGCCTTGTTAGAAAAAGTGGCCGGTTTCCTGAAGCCCAAGGGCAAGCTATTTATTCATATTTTCAGCCATCACACCTATCCTTTCCTTTATGAAGACCGGAGCGGCAGGGATTGGATGGCCAGGCATTTTTTCAGCGGTGGAACTATGCCCAGCCAGGATTTATTTCACTATTTCCAGAATAGTTTTGCCTTAGAAAAGCAGTGGGCTCTTTCCGGGAATCATTACCGCCTGACCCTGGAGGCCTGGCTTAAGAAGATGGACCGGCAAAAAGCACAGATTATGCCGCTCTTTAAAGCTACTTACGGGCCTGAAGAAGCGGAAAAATGGTGGAATTACTGGCGCCTTTTTTTCCTTGCATGTGCGGAGTTTTTTGCTTTCAATAACGGAAATGAATGGTTTATCAGCCATTACCGGTTTACTCGGAGATAAGATTACCAAAGGCAAGAAAAAAGCGCTTCTCTATTAAACTTCAGATGGCTGCTGCAGCCGGGAGTTTTTTGCGCTGATGGGTTATGCTTGATGCTTGCTGGTATTATTTAGAATGGGAGGATTGATGTAATGAAAGTGCTGGCCTTAGCCGATGTGCACCAATCAGAGCAGCACTGGGATATGTTAAATAGAGCAGTGCAGGAAGAGAGTCCTGCCCTGGTTTTGATCGCCGGTGATTTACTGCCCAAGTATGAAGGAATCCTGGCTCAAGTATCTTTCGTGCCCCGCCTCAGGGAGTATGCCTCCTCCATCAGGGCGAAGGGTGCTGAGCTGATCCTGACTTTAGGCAATGATGACAATCAGCTGGTTATCCCGGAGATGGAAAAAGGGGACCGGGAAGGGCTCTGGCATTATATCCCCGACCAGGTCAGGGAAGTTAAGAAGTATGATTTTTGCGGGTGCCCCTGGGTCAGGGATTACCCCTTTGCTTATAAATACTGGGTGGCTCCGGATAGCCCTGGAGAATTATTTATTGATCCTGTTCAGCTCGGGCCCCCGGCGATAATCAATGCAGACAATGAAATTGAACAGATTGCAGATCTTAAAGCATATCTGGAAGACAAGCTCTCCGTAACGGATTCGCTTGATAGTATGGCGGAGCAGGTTAGTGATTTAAAGCGCTCAATCTGGTTGATTCACGATCCGCCAGGCGGCTTTGAGCTGGACCTCTGCGCTACAGGGAACCGGGTCGGAAGCCCTGCGGTTTACCGTTTTTTAAAAGAAAAACAACCTCTGTTATCCATACACGGTCATATCCATGAAGCGCCCACTTACAATGGCGGGATCTGGACTGTCAAAATAGGCAAAACCCGCTGTATCCAGGCCGGCCAGGTAGAAAATGACCTCAGTTATGTAACCTTTGACCTGTTGGAAGGAGAGATAGATAACCTTAAGCATTCTCTCTATGGTTATCCTGGTGGCGAAGCAAGCTGAGCGAAGGCTTTTAGTCAATTTCTTAAAGTATTTTATTTGTATTAAGTTCTTCTTGCAGATAGCCGATAAATTCCTCAGCTTTTTCTAAGGGCGGTTTTGTGACCAGGCTGACTCCAATAAACAGGGTGGTTGAAATAAGAGCACTCCATACTCCGGGCCATAGGCCCAGGGGATAATACCCGGTATATTGAAAAATAGTTGCGGCGCTTCCCCCAAAGATGCAGCTAACCAGAACGGCTGCTGCGGTGCCCCTTTTCCAGAAAAAAGCACCAAACAGGGCAGGGACCATAACCAGCAGGCCGGCTGAGGAAGCTACTGAGAGGGCGGCGATTAGATCGAGGCGAAGAGTGGCAAAAACGAGGATCACAGCCGTGAATAATGGCACAAAGATCCGGCCCACCATGAGTTCCTTTTTATCATCGACTTTTCTTCCCAGATTTTTAACAACATCACGCGTAATCATGGAAGATAAGGTTAAAATGATCGAGTTGATGGTAGAAATTGCGGCGGCGCTAATGCCGAGCATTACCAAAAGGGAAATGGCAGAAGGGATTAGATCCAGGCTGAGCAAAGCCGGGGTGGCTGAGTCTGCTGTTTCAAGGTTCGGTAAGAGCAGCCGGGCGGAAAACCCCCAAAATATGGAGACCAGGGTATAAATAAAGCCAAAAATGAGGAACCCCATGACCATGATTCGCATCTGTCCCAAGGAACGGGGCATAAAAAGGCGCTGGCTTACCTGGGGGTTGGATAGCGAAAAGAAAAACCAGGGCAGGGTCAGGCCGACAAAAGCATTGATGTTAAAAAAACCCGGCCCTGGAACAGTTAGCCAGGCTGGATATTCGGTTTCCAGCTGGGCAAACATTGTTCCAAAACCGCCAAATCCCCGGTAGACTACAAAGAAAACCGAAGCAGTGGCTACTATAAGCATCATAGCGCCCTGTAGTGAGTCAGTCCAGGCTACAGCTCGCAATCCTCCTGTCCAGGTCCAGTATACAGCAATTAATGCAGCAATAAAGACACCTGCCATAAAGGGTACCGTGCCGCCGGATATACCTTCCAACAGGGCGCCGATTCCGGTTAACTGGACTGCACTGTAAGGAATGAGAAACAGTATTGATGCGATAGATGTTACAGTAGAGACTGCCCTGCTCCGGTAGCGGTCACCAAGCAGTTCTGTTGGGGTGAGGTAATTGTATCGCTTCCCTGCCAGCCAGAACCGGGGTCCGAAAAAGGCAACCAGGACCAGTCCCGATAGGTAGATCAGTTCGAATCCAAGGGCCCCAACTCCGCCGATGTATGTAAAGCCGGCCAGCCCGATTAGCATAAAAGCGCTGTAAGTAGTTGCGCTGTAAGTAAGAGCGGCGACGATGCCGCCCAGTGTTCTTCCGGCCAGGAAAAAATCATTAACTCCTGTGCCCATTTTTCGGCGGGCGTAGCGGGCAATGATTGTGCCTACAATAAAATATAAGAATAAGGTCAAATAGATGGTGCTAGCGCTCATCGAAATTTCTCCACTTTGCAGTTATTAGGCCAAGGCAGATGATTATAATTATGGCAAAGACACTCCAAAACAAAAAAGCACCGTATAAGCTGGTTAAATCGCTTAGTAGAGGGGTAAAAGGAATAATAAATGATGCCAGGATCATTAAAAGGAAAAGGGCGGTCCAGAATAACCGCTGTTTTTTTAGTGACATTTTAATCCCTCGCTTATGTTAAAGTAACTTAAACTATTCTTTTACTATAATATCATGTTACTGGATCCAGGTGAATGCGGATTAAGATTATACCCATATAGTTAAGTAATATTGATTGATCAGGCTCGGCCTTGCTTAATGTTTAAAACAAAAAGAGCTTAAAAAGTCCGGCATTTGTTGGTTTTTAATATCAGCTTTAAGGCGGAAGTGGCAGCTCAGCCTGTTTTACTTTAATCCGGCAGGCCCTTTAATCAACAGCCCGGCAGTGGCTGAAACATAGATAGTTTAATTCCAGTTGAGGGTTTACAGATCTTTTAAAAGCTGGTTCTGATCGGATTTATCAATTAGCTTATAGAAATCATGAAGAGCGGTTTTCAGTTTATTTCTTCTGCCTGAGTGTTTAGATAAACTGTAGCCACACTGGCCATGATGAAATAAAGAGGGATGATAAAGATCATAGCAAAATAATCACTCAACTTACGGGATAAAGGCCTGCCTTTGCTGACCTGCCAGATTTCATTAAAGGATTTTTCGATATTATTTAGAAGCATGGTGATAGTGTAAATCAGGGTAACCAGCCCGAAAACGGCCAGGGTGCCCCCGTGAATTTCTGCAAGCAGTCTTTCAGTCAGTTCCATTAACCAGTAAAAACTTCTTCCTGCCCGGCCAGGATTGACTGGAGCTGCACTTCCAGGTACCTCTCGAGGCCAAAGCCCTGGGCGATGCCAAAGGCCAGGGCTGCCACCGGGACAATACTGAATAATGAATAAAAGGATAGAGCCGGAGCTCTCAGCATAACCTTATCTTCCTGAATTCCCCTTATAGCTAAAATAAAGACGCGCAGCTGGTTAAGAAGGATGCTTTTGCCGGGAGAAAGTTTTTCTGAAGGGATACGCCAGATATCGACCATTAAAAAATGAACAATATTTTTTAGCGCATAAATGAGTTCCAGAAAAAATTTCTTCATTTTTATTTTTATTGCCCCGCTTTCTGGCTTTTGATGGATCTATTGTAATGGTAAATTTATCATGGCCTTACATATATATCAAGAAAAAGGAGCAGCCTAGCCAGCTGCCTACTTGCTTAATTAATCAGCCTGTGGCAGGAACAAATGAGGACCATCCGGCGCTGCGAGTTTCAGTGTTGCAGGGCTGCAGCCAACATGAAACCGCCCAGGAAGAGAAAGACTATCGAATCGACATAGCCGGTAGTTGTTTTTTAAAAATCCATTAACCCGGGTATAGTAATTAGCAGCAATTTGCGGTTTTTTGGTGAGATTGAGGGTGCTTTGAAGATGATCAGTAATGGGGAAGTTATGAATGGTAATCAGTAGAGGCAAGCTGCAGGTTCAAGAAGAATGAAACTACAGCTCCCAGCAAGGCGCCAAAAGCGGCCAGCAGGAAGGCCAGGGAAAAGGAAGCGGTTAAATCGGCCAGGTAGCCGGCAATGGCCGGCCCTAAAGCCTGGCCGATACCAAAAATCAGGGTGACAAAACCCAGTCCGGCCGGGGCCAACCGGCTCCCGAGGTGATCACCGGCAGTTGCGGCCATGACCCCGGGGATGCTCCAGGCGGTCAGGCCGAATAAGAAAGAAGAGATTAAATATCCGGTAAAACTAATAGTTTGGGAAAAGATCAAAAAAGAGATGAACTGCAGGGTAAAAATGGCCACAAAGCCGGTCCGCCGTCCGAAACGATCCGAGAAAATACCCCAAAGCAGACCGCTAAATATACTGAGAACGCCGATTAAAGCCCACAGATTACCGGCAGTGGTTTCAAGCATGCCTCTTTCGTCAACTAAAAATGAGGCAAAAAAGGTGGAATATATAATATAGGAAAAGCCAAAAAGAAAATATATTACGGCCATATGCCAGATAGTCCTGGAGCCGTAAACAAGTGACCACTGCAAGGAAGAGGCTTTTTCGCCACTTTCAGGTTCTTTTTCTCCTCCGACGGGGGGCAGGCCAATTTGGCCAGGCCGGTTTACCAGGAATCTATAAGCTAAAATAGCAATTACGAAGACCAGTCCGCCGAGTAGATACCAGCCAATCCGCCAGCCAAAGTCACCGTAGTAGCCAAAAATCCTGGGAAGGATTATACCTACCAGCACCAGGCCGATTCCACTTCCGCCGGACATTAAGCCGGTAGCCATACCTCTTTTGCGCGGAGAAAACCAGGATGAAGCCAGCCCCATCATGGGGACATTGCTGCCCCCGCTGCCCAGACCGGTGATCAAGCGCATGAAAAAAGCCAGGGCAAACCCCTGGACAAAACCGGTTCCGATCATGGCGATAGCGACCATGAACAGGGAATAGGAGATAACTATTTTGGGGCCGTAACGACTGGCCAGGATTCCTCCGAGCAGGGAAAAGATCAGGTAACCGGTCAGGTTGCCGGTGGCCAGTAACCCCATTTCGGTTGAGCTTAGTTCCAGGCTGCGCTGCATAACCGGCAGAATCATGGTATAACCGAAACGGGCAAAGCCCAGTGAACCAACGACAATAATGGTTCCAATGCTAATAATCACATACCCGTAATGAATGCCCGGCCCATTTTCTTTGGAAAACAACTTGCCTATCACTATAATCACCTATTCCTTCTAGTTTTTTTAAGGCCGGGGACTTGGTTGGTGCTTGAGCAGTATGAACTTTATGCTATTTCGGGATTGTAAGTTTAATGTTTTGATCTATTCTAGTTATTTATCCGCCGGCCATAAAAATCAGGAAAATCAGCTCATCTCCGTCTTTTACCCTGGCTTCCTTATCTTCAGGCCATGAAAGGCGCTTGCCGTTAAGAAAAATTTGATAGGCATAGTCGATGCTTCCATCAGTATAAAACATTTCGTCTTTCAAGCCAGGATATAACCTGATTAGTTCTTGCATTGTTTTTTCAAAGGTGTTGAAAGATTTGTCCAGGGTAGTTTTTGAGGCGCCGGTAATATCTTTCAACCCTGATTTAAATTCTATTTTGATCGCCACAGCTAAAACTCCCTTACTTTATCCTGATTATAAAGGTTATTACAAGTTAGGATAATATAGCTATCAAAACTTTACCAGGCTTATCAGGTTACAGAAGGCCCGGAGAAGAAAGGCTTTTCATGCGCATCTTCCCTGTCTTCATATACGAGAGCTCCGGTGGGGCAGGCTTCAACGCATACCGGCCTGTCCAGGTCCTGGCATTGATCGCACTTAACAGCCATTTGCTTAACCAGGTTTCTTTTCATGCTGCCGTAAGGGCAGACCATCACACACATCCAGCAGCCTACACAGCGGTCATCATTGGTGACAATCCCAGTTTCTTCATCTTTTTCTATGCAGCCAACCATGCAGGCGTCGAGACAGGGAGGTTCGTCACAGTGACGGCAAAGTTCCTGATATTCGTAGCGTTCATAAAGGTTCTGGCGGATGCCGATCCTTCCCTGGCGCGGGTTTGCCACTCCTTCATGGGCCATGGCACAGGCGTTGGCGCAAATCCGGCACCCGATGCATAGCGCGGGGCGGCAGTAGATTTGTTTTTGTTTTACGGCCATTTTCTCAATCCCCCTATTTGTCAGTCAGATCTCTGAGCCGGTTTAGTTCTTCAATTCTTTCCCTGGAAAGCATACCATCCCGATCCCATCCGGCCAGGTCATAGTATTCGTCGAGCATCTTGTTAAAACCTTCCCGGTCGATATGGCTGCCTTTAGCGCGAGCGCTGGGCATGGGTTCATCAAAATAACGGGCCGGAAGGGTGTCATCTTTCCGGGATATGTTTTTTTCCTGGTAATTGATCAGCCTTTCCTGATCGATAACCCTGCGTCCTACCTTTTTCAAATCGTCCTTGCTGAATGCCAGGCCGGTAGCCAGTTTGGTTAGTTCGCTGAAGTGATCATAGTTCAGATTGCGAGGGCTGTTGAATCCATGGCATACAAATTTACAGATACCCATACAGTCTACAACGGCGTAGATAGTTTCACTGAAATTGACCACTGTACTTTTTGATTGATACGAAGTTGGATTGGGGTCTACCGGTTCGCCGTACAGCTGAGTGGTGAATGATACCGGCAGATCGAGTATTTCCAGGGTAGGCCTGCTCCGGAGGTGGTCAGCGCCGCGGGATGAGGTGGCAATCCCGAGGGCAAAGCCTTTCAGGTAGCGCACATCATGCGGGTCGGACTGGGGCAGCCCTTTTATGGCAATCAGGAAGTCCGCCGTTTCCGGGCCGTACTTTTGAACCAGCCTGCTTCCTTCGGCCAGGGTATCGCCCAGGCCTTTCCGGTAAGCAATATCGTAGATTAGCTTTTTGGCCATATCATAATCGCCGAACCTGAGGATGCGTCCTGCTGTTTCTTCGTTCAAATAACCTTTTTCAAACAGTTCGATGGCCCAGGCAATGTAAGTTCCGGTGGAAGAGACATCCAGGCCAAGATCGTTTACGATATTGTTTAAATCGATCATTTTTGCCGTATCAGCCACCCCAATATTTGCGCCCAGCAGTACTTCGGTTGTATATTCTGGCCCTTCACCGCCTAAAGTATTACGGTGCCTGCAGTGAACCACACAGCCGTAACAGCCGATCATTTTTTCGACGTGTTTATGCACTTCTTCGGCATTAAGTGTATCAAAGAAAACGGTTTGCTGGCTGTTGTGGGTCCTGATGGCGCCCAGGTAGTTGCTAACATCGTAAAGCAGTGGTGTGCCTACCCGGCCCAGGACGTTGATCACCTTGGATTCCTTGAGGTAATCTCTGAGCTCAATGTATTTATCGATCATCCCTTGAGGATCGGCTACAGGAAGCCCGCGGTTTCCTCTGGCTACAACGGCTTTTAAGTTTTTGGAGCCCCATACCGCTCCGGTTCCGCAGCGCCCGGCGGCATTTTTTACACCGTAGCGGGTACAGGCAAAACGAACCAGGTTTTCCCCGGCCGGCCCGATGGATTGGACTTCTACATCGGAACCCAGATCGTAATGGAATTTGGCCTCAGTTTCGCTGCATAGCAGCCCCCAGTAATCTGTGGCGTCGCGAATTTCAATCTTGCCATCTTCTAAATAGAGATAAACCGGCTTGTCTGCTTTGCCAAGGATAATCAGTCGGTCTATACCGGCAAAACGCATCTCCGGGCCCAGGAAGCCCCCAATGTTGGAATCACCGATGATCCCTGATTCTGGTGATTTGCAGGTAACGCTGTGCCGCCCGGTATTGGGGGCCAGAGTGCCGGTTAAAATTCCGGTACCCAGGATCAAGACATTATCAGGAGATAAGGGGTCGGCCTGCGGTTTCAGGTATTTGTAAAGGTAGTACATATTTAGGCCTCGGCCGCCAACGAAGTTTTTAATTATTTCTTCAGGAGTTTCCAAAAAATCGACTGTGCGGTCGGTAAGGTTAACAACTGCATTGACACAAAGCGGTCTTGTTTCTTCCACTGTAATCACCTCTCTAAAAGGCCGGATATTTACCGCCAGGCCCTTTTATCCAGCTCTCTTTCGGTCCAGCTTTTTTCATTGAAGCTTTTTTCGTAACGCCTGCCTGATGAGTGGCTCTCCGGCCACTCGATCGCGGTGCCTTCCAAGTCGGCTTCTCTTTTTTTGCGCAGATAATCGTATAGTTGATATTTTTCTTCCAGGAAAGAATCCTTGATGATGCCGACCAGGTTTTGCTCCCTGATTAAATCGTTAATTGCGCCTGCATAGCTGATGTCGCCGATCAGAATGGCCCCTTTGAGGCGGTTGTCTTTAAAGACCAGCTTTTGATAAAGATTGTTCTTTTCACTGATTCTCTCTTTTGTTTCTGTACCTTTTAGACCCTCAGATTCAGGGTCGAAAAGGCCCATAGATATGACTGGCATGTTAAAGAAAGATACTGAATTCATACCAACTGAGCCCGGGTAGCGCTTCATATCCCCGGCCATACACAATCCTGCATAGCGGCCCTGTTCGTAAGCGTTGGGCCAGTTGGCATTAACCATACTGCTTTGCCTGGGGATGTCGTGAGTTTCGGCTACGTCTCCGGCAGCAAAAATATTGGAGAATGAGGTTTGAAAGTAAGGGTTAACGACAATACCCATATTAATTTCTATCAGGGTGTTTTCGGCCAGGGTGGTATTGGGTGCTACTCCGGTGGCGATAATTACTATGTTACAGGCAATCTTTTCCCCGTTTTTAAGGGTTACCCCGGTTACTCCAGCGGTTTTGTTCCCGGTTATTTCCTGAACGGCACAGCTGGTTATAACATTGATTCCGCCTTCTTCCAGGCTCTTTTTAACCATTTCTGAACCTTTTTGATCGAGAACCCTGCTCGCTATCCGGGGCAGTAGTTCGATCAAGGTTACTTCGGCCCCGGCTTCCTGAAGCCCGTAAGCTGCTCGCAGTCCGATCAAACCTGCTCCGATTACAACGGCCCGGTTTCCTTTTTTGAGCCGTTCCAGAATTTGCCTGACATCTTCATAGGTCTGAAATATGCCTACTCCTTCATAATCATCACAGCCCGCTATGGGTGGAACATTGACCCTTGAGCCAGTGGTTAAAAGCAGGCGATCATATTTAAGTTTTGATCCGTCTTCCAGGCAGACTTGTTCGGCCAGGGAATCCACTTCTGTTACTGTTCTTTCAAGCATTAACTTAACCCGGTGCTTATTATAGAAGTCTTCCGGGCGGTAAGGCATGCGGTCTTCTTCTACATCTCCGGCCAGGTAATGAGCGATTAAGGGCCGGGAATAAACGTGTTCTGGTTCATTGCTAACCACGGTCAGGTTGCTGTTTTGATCAATCCGCCTGATTGATTCGATTGATCCTACCGCGGCGGCGCTGTTGCCAACAATTACATATTCCACATCTATCTGCCTCCCCGTAACTTTCTTCCCCCGGCTTAAACCGCTTTAATCGGTAAAAGTGGTAAGAAGTATCCCCTCCCAGCCTTTAAAATCAGGCAGGGAGAGGGATTCTTTTCAAAAGAAGTTTGTATGTTTTATCTTGAATGATCTGCCGGATTAGCTTATTTTGCATATGATTAGTTTTAGTGCTTAGAAATCAGGTTGTAAAATCACCCGTTTCATTAGTTTTCCGGCGTGAGATTCTTCAAAGGACTTTGCGATCTGGCTCATTGGCCGCACCTCTACAAATGGTTCAATTTTAATCTTGTTATCCATTACCATCTGTAAAACTTCTTTATAATAGCGGGGCAGGCAGCCCCAGGTTCCGATGATTTCGGCATCAAAAGCCATTAACTTGGAAAGCATATATTCTACTTTTTGCATTCCAAATCCTACAACAATTAACTTCCCGGTAAAAGATAGCAGTTCAAGTCCTATTTCCTGGCCTGCCTTGGAACCGGAGCACTCGAATATTTTCCACCCGTGGCCGGGTAACCCGTTTTCCTTGCAGTACCCCTTGTAGGTATTTTTGATATCCTTTACGCCCTGGTCCAGGGTACTGATGGTATGGGTGGCCCCAAAATCCAGAGACCGTTTTAGCTTTTCCTTGCTTCTGGCTATGGCGATTACCGATTCTGCTCCAAGCGCATGGGCAATTTGGGTCATATATACCCCAATGCCCCCGGTAGCACCGATAATGACTACCCGGTCTCCGGGTTGGATGTCGGCCCTTTTTGCGGCCTGATAGGGGGATGTAATAGCATCAGCCACAACAGAAAGATATTCAAGAGGCATTCCATTCCGATTTTCCACTACGCACAGGTCTTCTGATGGAACCGGGATATAGTTGGAAAAGCCGCCATAAATGCCCATACTGTTGCCGGGCATTTTTTGTTTAAGGCAGCGGTTGTTTCTGCCTGCTGCACAAATATCGCATTTATTGCAGGGCATAACTGCCGGGATGATAACTTCCTTTCCGATTAAATTTTCATCTCCTGCGACAACCTTCCCGCTGATTTCATGGCCCAGGGTCAGCGGGGGATCGTTGACTGTGGGAACCCCATCATAAAAATAACCGACATCAGTATGGCAAACTCCGCATCCGGCAACTTCCACCAGGGCTTCTCCTGGCTGCAGCTCAGGCGTATCAATAGTGGTTTTTTCCAGCTTTCCAGGTTCTTTCATTTGCCATGTTTCAATTTTTGCCGGCACGCTCATGAGGTAAAACCTCCTTTGCTTTGTTATACTCTATTATTTTCCTTTCCAGACTGGTTTGCGTTTTTCCATGAAAGCCTTAAGGCCTTCTACGGCATCTTCTGTTTTCATGACTTCATCAAGGTAGATCCGGTCTATAACTTTCAAGCCTTCTTTAAAATCTTTATCCAGGCCCGCCAGGGCGGCTTTCTTGGTCAGAGGGACCACCGCCGGGCTTAGCTTTGTAAAGCGCTTCAGGAAATCTTTAGCTTCGGCCTGAAAGTTTTCTGCTGGAACAACCTTGTTTACAAGGCCCATCTGTTTTCCTTTTGCTGCTTCAAAGGTATCACCGCTCAGCAGTATTTCTATGGCCAGGGGCCAGGAAACCAGCCGGGGCAGGATATAACAGGCAATTGGGGGAAACACCCCCACCTGTATTTCCGGCTGTCCCAACTTGGCCTTTTCTGAAGCCACCACCAGGTCGCAGAAAAGGACAATTTCATAGCCACCACCAAGCGCTGCCCCGTTAACCAGGGCGACAATTGGTTTATTGATTTCAGACATGGTAAAAAAAAGACGGTCAAACACATCGATCATGGATTCTACTTTTTCAGGAGTGTGGTCGGCTATATCTACACCGGCGGAAAAAGCTTTTCCTTCACCTGTGATGGCCACCACAGATTCGGATTGTTCATTGGCCCATTTCAGAGCCTGGATTAGTTCTTCCATCATTTCAATATTTAAGACATTAAGGGGAGGATGGTCCAGAGTGATGGTGGCTACCCCGTTTTCATTTTTGGTCTGTAAATAGTTATAACCCAAAACAATTCACCTCTTTTTGCCTGCTGCTAAATTTCCAGGAGGAGCGGTGTTCCCGGATGCATTACTTCACTTTGGTAAATGATTCTGCACGACCGGGAACACCTTTATTTTTCAGCAGTAAAAAATAAACTCCGGGCAGGTTGTTATTCCTGTTTTTCTCCCATTACCGCATCGATCAGTTCTTGATCGAATGGATGGGCTTCTGCAAGCAACTGGCGGTATTTGATGAAATCGATGGTGTCCTGGCCGGTCAGTTTCTTGGTATTAAAAGCATTGAAACCGAGGTAAGCTTCTGTCTGCATATTCGCAGCCAGCCAGTGACGGCTTGGTAATTTGGCTTGATCCCAGAAATATTTCTTTTTCTGACGGATACCGTCAATAGACATCATCAGGCAGTTGGGGAAAAGGTTGCTGAGGGTCAAGATTACTTTAGCAACTTCTTGATCTAACAAAGTGAAGTCTGTTTCACCGGATTTAAGCATTTCTTTACCCCTGTCTTTTTGTTCGCGCCCGCCTATTTCTCCATACACGATTTCTCCATCTTCTACATATTTATCGGTGATTACCAGGGGATTACGGACAAATTCGCCATTTACTTTGAGAACCGGGGCCACTTTGGAGATCAGGCCCAGGCGAAGCATCTTGTAAGAGCTCCACATTTCACATGAAATACAGCTCCACATGGCCTGTTCCATGGTTAAATAAACGGGAAGAAAGTCGGTGGAACCGCCTACCGGGGCGGAGCCGTGCTTGGGTCCGGCCTGCCCGAACATAGCCAGGTCGGAAGAAATTGTAATATCACAGGCCATTCCTATTTCCTGTCCACCTGCAACCCGCATTCCGTTAACGCGGCAGATAACCGGTTTTTTACACATTAAGATGGAATCGACCATTCCATTGAAAAGATCCATGTATGCGCCGTATTCGCTGGGGTTGCCACTGTAATATTCGGCATATTCTTTGGTATTGCCGCCGGTGCAAAAAGCCCTGTCTTCAGCTCCGGTAAATACTACGGCCACCACGGAACGGTCCATGGAAGCATTGTGCATCCCAGCAATAACTCCTTTGACCATTTCAGTGGTATAAGAGTTAAGTTGTTTGGGGTTGTTCAACGTTACCCAGGCTGTATAAAGGCCATCTACTTCTGCACCTGCAGAATCAAGAACCGGTTTTTTTTCATAGATTACGCAGGGAGGTTCTGTGCCGAAATAATCATCGCCGTAAAGTTGGTGATCGACTATTCCATCCTGGCGGGGCCATTTATTAAGATCCATGCTAATCCTCCTTATAAGTTAATGATTTAGAATTTAATTATCAGCCATTTTTTAAGGTCCGACTTAATGTCGAATTTTTGGTTTTCCACCCCCTTTATTTCGGCATACTGGTGTAAAATACTTTTTGACTAGCTTAAGATGCCGGTTTAAATTCGTAACTGATTCGCCCGTCGTTAAAAGTTATAGGTTCTACAGTGACCTCCATTCCTCGGGATAAATCCTTTTCGGTAAAACCTTCTTTGAAGCGGCCGAAAACTTTGGTTCCGTTAAATTCAGCTACGGCCAGGACGTAGGGGACGTCTTCTTCAAAGCCGGTTGGAGCAAAATAAGATCTGGTGAAGCTGATCAATTTGCCCCTGGGAGAGATTTTAATCCATTCCATCTCACTGCCCAGGCAGGAATAACAGTCAGTTCGTGGAGGGAAAAAGGTGAGCCCGCAGGGGCTGCACCGGGTGGCATAAAGATCTCCTTGTTCCAGGTAATCGACGAAAGCGCTTGTTTTGGTCTGGGAAGTAAAGCTTAACCTCCCAAATTGTTCAAAACCCATTTTCTTTACCTCCTCCGGCAGAAGATCGCCCGGTGTCTTTTGCCTTTGTTATAGACTTTGCTTTTGGACTGTTAAGTGCTGTGGTTCTAAATATGCTTTTCACTATTTGCCGGGTGGAATAGCGATAACTGTTAAGGCTGTTTATTACCTTTCCTTTTAGCTTAATAAAAGACAGTTGTTTTAAAAATCCCTTAAAAGCATGGAAACAAGGTTAAATTGGGGTGAAATAAGGGCTAACCCCTACGATTAAACCTCCTGGATCAAGTCCGGTGATCAATGACCCGGACCGCTTTTCCTTCAAAGCGCGGCAGGCTGCCGATGGGTTTGATTTCAACATTGCACTTTTTGGCCAGCTGTTGGTGTAGTTCTTTTTCTAAAAATCGGATAAAATGTTCGTCTACGTCTGTCCAGGTGGCAGGCTCTATTTCAACTTTAATGGTATGAAGGCCTTTTTTCTCTCCCACTACGATCTGCCAGTTTTCACTGAGCTCGCTATGGTTTAACAGTATATATTCAATCTGGCAGGGAAAGATATTGGTTCCGCCCACCAGGATCATATCGTCCAAACGGCCCAAAAAGCTAGTGATGCGGGGATGGTTGCGCCCGCATGAGCATTCTTCATAATTGACTATAACATGGTCTCCGGTACGGTATCGTAACAGGGGCATAACTTCAAAGCTGAGGTTGCTGATTACCAGTTCACCCGGTTGATCTTTTCCGGCCGGTTCCATGGTTTCGGGATCAAGGACTTCAACCAGGTAATGATCGGCCCAGAGATGGATTCCCCTTTCATATTCACAGTCCATAGCTATTGGGCCGCCCATTTCGGTAAGGCCGTAACAGCGCCGCATTCCTCCTCCGTGGGCATTATAACCGAGTCTTTCATTAATCCTTTCTCTTAATTCATCTGAACAGGGTTCACCGCCGTGAAAACCCAGGCGCAGTTTAAGATCGTTAACCGGATCAATACCTTTTTCAGCAGCGAATTCGGCTATATAGACAGCATAAGAAGGGGTGCCTGTAAAAACGGTAGTTCCCCATTCCCTCATCAAGCGCAGCTGCCTTTCCGTGCCGCCCGCTCCAGTGGGAATGATTTTTGCGCCCACAGCTTCCATCCCGTAATGAAAGCCAAAACCTCCTGTAAAAAGGCCGTAGCCGTGTGATTGTTGAATGATATCGTCTTTTTTTAAGCCGCCGGCGGTGAAATTGCGGGCCATGCAGGCGGTCCAAACGTCCAGATCATTTTTACTGTACATCATGGGGGTTGGTACTCCAGTAGTGCCGGAAGTCATATGAACCCGGACCACGTCTTGCCAATTGCCTGATACCAGCCCATTAGGGTAATTGTCTCTTAAATCGGCCTTTGACATAAAGGGGACCTCTTTTATATCTTCCCAGTTTTTAATATCCCCGGGTACCAGACCTTTATCAGCGAAACGGTGTTTGATAAAAGAGTTGTTGTAAACCAGATGAGTCTGCGCTTTAAATTTTTCGAACTGAATATTCTGCAGTTCATCACGGGACATAGTTTCCCACTTTTCTTCAAAAAAAGGCATTATATTCTTTCCTCCTCGAAGTAATAACGCATCTTAGTTTTTCTGAAACATACCGGTTTATAGGGCCCAAAACCTTTTAGAGCCGGGTTTGTTGTTAAAACGGGATTATCAATTGCCAGAGGGTTGACCCTGCTTATTATGGCTCCATGTTATTAAGGTTGCCAAAAGGATATAAATAGTCCAAGCAAGAGCCGACAGTAAAATATAGATTTAACTTGCACTGCTTATCTGTTTATGACCTCCTTAAATATTTTAGAAAATACATTATGAAGGGAAGATAAAAAAAACTTCTTATAAAGTTAATATTATAAAATCTGAGCCCATTTTTCTATCACCTAAAAGAAGTATTTTTTTCTGCAGAGTGTGATATATGGGCTACCTCTGCTTTTAGGCCTTTCTCAGGAAGGGAAATATTTAATAATGAAGAATAATTGTTATTAATATATGATAAAGATTTTTCTCACATTTAATCCGGTGCATTAATCTAAAAATACTTAGTGGGAGTGGGGATACAATGACAATGAGCAAGTGGATGCATGTCGGTACCGTTCTTAAAAATAATGCCTATAATTACCCCGAACATCTTGGATGCCAGGACAAGGATAAAAGCTTTACATTCAAAGAGTGGAATAACAGGGCCTGCCGTATCGCCAACGGACTTAAAGAGAAAGGGGTGGGTTACGGGGACCGGGTGGCCATCCTGGCTTACAACCGGGCTGAATGGATGGAGATGTATGCCGCCTGTGCCAAAGGAGGGCAGATAGCTGTCCCGATCATGTTCCGGCTTACACCGCGTGAATATCAATATATTGTAAATCATGCCGAATGCAAGGCCTTTATCGTTGAATCTCCCTTCGTAGAAGGCGTTAGCAGCATCAGCAGTAGTCTGAAAACTATTCCCGATGACAATTATATCTGTATCGGTGATGAAAAAGCGCCGGCGGGTTTTGTCGATTATGAGGAATTTATCGAGCAAAGCCCTTCCGGTGAACCCGATGTTTTGGTTGATGCAGCTGATGTCTGGACAATTATGTATACCTCTGGAACCACGGGTAAACCCAAAGGTGCGGTGAGGACCCATGAGAGTTATATGGCTCAGTACATGCTCAGCAATGTCAATATGGGGGTCCGTTCAGAAGATAAAATCCTCCTGGTTATGCCGATGTGCCATGTTAATTCTATCTACTATTCTTTTGCTTACACTCTTCTGGCTGCGCCGGTTATGGTTTATAACGTAAGCTCTTTTGATCCCGAAGATTTTTTAAAAACAATTTCTGAGTACAAGGTTACTTATGCTTCTCTTGTACCAACGCATTATATTACTATCCTCAGCCTTCCAGATGATGTTAAACAGAAATATGATGTCAGCGGTATGAGACAATTATTGATATCTTCCGCTCCGGCCAGGAAAGATCTGAAACTGGCGATCATGGAGTATTTTAAGTCAGCGGAGCTCTGGGAAGCTTACGGCTCCACCGAAGCCGGCCTGGTTACCTACCTGCGCCCGGAAGAGCAATTTACCAAACTTGGCTCCATCGGTAGAGAGATTTTTGGTTCAGACCGTATCAAGTTGCTTGATATAACCAGGGAAGAAGTTCCTGACGGGGAAGTAGGGGAGCTCTTCAGCCGTTCGCCAATTGTTTTCAAGGAGTACTGGAAAGATCAAGAGAAAACGGAAATTGCTTTTCACGGCGACTGGTGTTCAGCCGGTGATATGGCTCGCAGGGATGAGGACGGTTATTACTACCTGGTTGATCGCAAACAAAATATGATTATCACCGGCGGTGAAAATGTTTATCCCTCGGAGGTTGAAAATGTGGTTGGCGGTCACCCGGCAGTTAAAAACATTGCGGTAATCGGCATTCCCGATGATAAATGGGGAGAGGCGATTAAAGCAGTGATTGTTCCTTATGACGGTTATGAACCCGGGGATGATCTGGAAAGGGAAATTATTGATTATTGCCGCGATAAAATTGCCGGTTATAAGCGTCCCAAATCAATTGAATTTATCAAAGAAAATGAGATGCCGGTAACAGCTACAGGGAAGATCCTGCATCGGGTTTTGCGGGAAAAATACGGTAGCTGGAATACCGGAAGCTAAATGTAAAGCGAAATGAAGCTGTAAGTGATCTGACCAGGGCGAATGGGTCGAATGCATTTATACTTATTTGTTGAGTTAAAATTACAGTACTACTTCAGGATATTATTTACCGGTTCCTGTTAGTACGATAAAAGGAGGGGGTGCCTGTTCTGCACCCCCAATTTGCTGTCCCCTTGATTATGCCAAATCAACTTTTGCTTAATCTTCCTCGATATATTTTTCTCTTAAACGGGGTTTGTCAATTTTACCGGTAACATTACGCATAACCTGGTCGAAAACAATTTTTTCGGGCCATTTATAGCGGGCCAGGCCCTCTTCTTTACAGAAATCGAGGACTTCCTGCTTGGTCATTTCTTCTTCCGGGTAAAGTTGGACCACAGCCATGGCGATTTCCACATAGCGCTCATGAGGGTAACCGATTACGGCCACATCGGCAATCTTTGGATTGCGTCGTAAAACATCTTCGATTTCTACAGGGAAGATGTTTTCACCGCCTCTGATGATCAGGTCTTTCTTACGGTCGGCAATATATACATATCCGTCTTCGTCCTGGCGGACCAGGTCTCCGGTATAGAGCCAGCCATCTTTGATGGCCCTTTCGGTCATTTCCGGGTTCTTAAAGTATTCTTTCATGTTGCGGGGGCCTTTTAACAGCAATTCCCCCACCTCTCCGACCGGGACATCAACACCGTGGTCGTCAACCACGCGGGCCGAGACGTTGAAAGTAGGTTTGCATATAGAACCAGGCCGATCGAGGACGTCTTCATCGTAAAGATTGAAGGTTCCACCGCCGCCTCCTTCTGTAATGCCGTAGATATTGCCGGTTTTAAAGGGCAGCAGCTTTTTCATATCTTTAAACAAAGCTGACGGAACCGGCTGAGCCCCGATGACAATGTTTCCCGTAACAGGCGATAAATCATAATTGTTAATATCAATTTTGCCCTTCTTTATGGCATTAATAGAATCTGACATAGTGGGAACCGTTACCCAACCGTTGTTAATTTTTTCGTTGGCTATGGTTTTAATTAGATAACTGGGATCGCTTAGATCCAGGAGTAAGACAATTTTCCCACCGGCCAGGTATGAGGGGAATGATAGGAAAAGGCTGCCGCTGTGGTAAAGTGGATGTGCGGCTAAGTATACAGTTTCATGTCCTTCAGAATATGTCAGGGCATTGCCGAGGCCGATCTCGTATAAGGTTTTATGGGCCTGGCAGACTGGCTTTGGTGGGCCGGTAGTGCCGGATGTAAACATTAATTCAGCCGGATCTTCTGCGTCGACTTCAACCAGGAGATCCTCGTTCTTTGAGCTTTCTAGGACACTGGCGTAGGGAATCATGTCACCAGGGGCGTTGTCGCCAATGCAGATGTATGATTCGATTGTTTTCATTTCACCCCGGATGGGTTCTACTTTTTCCAGGAAGCCGTCACTCAGGATAAAGGCCTTGGGATTACTGGCTTCGGCGGCATATTTGATATCAGAGCTGGCAAAACGAAAGTTAAGGGGAACTGCTACTGCTCCCGCCCTCAGGATGGCATGATAAGTGATCATCCACTCCAGGCTGTTCATCTGCAGGTGTAAAACAAAATCGCCTTTTTTTATGCCCAGCTGATCTTTTAGGTAGTTGGCTACAAGGTTGGTTTGATTATTGAATTCTTTCCAGGTGAGCACCCGGCGCTGGTCTTTTGATGGAGTGTATTCAATCAAAAATTCCTTTTCCGGATACTTGTGGGCATTAATAATACCATAAGATGCGAAATTCACCATTTTCCCTCCTCATGATTAAATATTTTGTATCTGTTCAGCCGCTACCGGCCTGCTCAGGCTTGTTCGGTGGCAGAGACCTGTTGATTTAAGATCTTTGGTCAGTAACCATATTTTTTTAATAATCCAGCTAAACCGGATAGCCGGACAGTTTAATCGGTAACCTCACGGCCAGCAATAAAGGCTTTTTTGTTTAATTCAATGAATTTTTGCGGCACCATACGTCCGACAACATCGAGCCAGGCTTCTTCTTCTCCGCCAACCAGGTTGGAGAGAGACCCAAGCAAAACTACGCCGACCATGGCCGGGTTTCCTAAATCTTTGGCAATTCCGGTTCCCTTTACCCAAAGAACTTTTCCGGCTCTTTCCAGGAGCAGGGCTTCTATTTCTTTTTTTGAAGGATAACTGGCTTTACCCAGGTTTACCAGGGGCGGGTTAATCCGGTAATCGTTAACCAGGGCCAGGGATTTTTCCTTCAAATAATGGGGGAATCGGGCTGCTTCAAGCATTTCAAAACCGATCAGGTAATCGGCGCTATTTTCTTCTACCAGGGGTGAATAAACCTTTTCTCCCCATCGAATGTGGCTGTCTACCTGTCCGCCCCGCTGAGCCATTCCGTGTACTTCTGCTTTTTTAACATCATACCCGAGCTGCAGCCCTACTTCGGCCAGGATGTTGCTGGCCAGGATTGTACCCTGACCGCCCACACCGGCCATTAAAAAGTCAATGTTTTTCATATCTTCTTGCCTCCCTTAAAGATTATTTCAAGGCTGCTTAAATTTACTTTTCGATAATAGCCTCCTGGGGACATACTTTTACGCAAAGGCCGCAGCCGTTACATAACATGGTATCGATGCGAACATGATCTTCTTCCTGGACCAGCGGGGAGCACCCGATCTCCAGGCAGATGCCGCAGTTGATACAGATATCGGGATCCACTTCCGGCGGAGTGTGTTTTTCCCTGGTGCTCAGCACGCAGGGGTGGCGGGAAATGATCACCGATGGTTCTTTACTCTCGACATGGTCCTTAAGGATCTTTTGCATTTTGTCGATGTCGTAAGGGTCGCAGATATCTATTTTTTCATAACCGAGACCGCGAACCAGTTTTTCGGGGTCGACCACTTTAGTTTTCTGGCCTTGAATAGTTTTACCGGTTCCGGGGTGTTCCTGGAAACCGGTCATGGCTGTGGCATTATTGTCCGATATAATCGTAGTGGTGTTGCCCTGGTTATAAAGAACGTCGATAACGGGATGGATTCCTGAATGCAGGAATGTAGAGTCTCCGAGGACGGCTACTACATCATCTTTAACACCGGCCTTATCAATACCATGCGCTACACCGATGCTGGCTCCCATGCAGCCGGTGGTATGCATGGCGCTTAGAGGCGGTGCAAAGGCCAGTGTGTAGCAGCCAATATCTCCGGTTACCAGCACTCCTTCTTCCCTGAGCACGTGAAATAGGGCGCGATGTCCGCATCCCGGGCAGAGCATGGGCGGACGGATAGGGCGTTCCAGATCGCTTTTTAGCTCGGGTGGTGCCGGAGGCGCGTCAATTAAACCGGCTTTCACAGCACAGCTGCGTATCAGGGAGGGGCTAAATTCGCCCAGAATGGGGAAGATATCCTTGCCCTGTACTTCAAAGCCCATCAGCTTCAACATTTCCTCCAGGAAGGGATCGAGCTCTTCAATAACAATAATCTTTTCCACTTGTTCTGCAAATTCGCGGATCAGTTTTTCGGGCAGGGGATAGACCATGCCCAGTTTTAGAAAGGTAGCATCAGGAAATACTTCCCGGGCATAGTGGTAACTAATCCCGGCGCTGACGATACCCAATTTGCTATTACCCGGTTCAATATAGTTAATTGGCGTGGTTTCGGCAAAATCGGCCAGCTCTTTCAAGCGTTCTTCCACCACCGGGTGGCGCCGCCTGGCATTGGCAGGAACCATGACAAATTTTTGCGGATCCCGTTTGTAAACGTTAAGCTCCTCCGGCGGTGAAGGGGGGCCTTCCTCTGTATATTCTACAGGCGTGGAAGAGTGTGACAGGCGGGTGACGCTGCGGACGATAACCGGGGTATCGAACTGTTCGCTCATGTCAAGGGCGATGCCAACGAACTGTTTTGCTTCTTCACTGTCCGATGGTTCAATCATCGGGCACTTGGCGAACTTGGCGTAATTCCGGTTGTCCTGCTCATTCTGGGAGCTGTGCATGTTGGGGTCATCGGCACAGACAATAACCAGGCCGGCTTTCACGCCGGTATAGACGGCATAAAAAAGGGAGTCTGCGGCCACATTCATACCGACATGCTTCATGGTGCTCATAGCTCGTGTACCGGCATAAGCCGCTCCAATGGCTACATCGAGAGCCACTTTTTCATTGGGAGACCATTCGGCAAATACGTTCGGGTAATTGGCATAATTAGCCAGTATTTCCGAACTGGGAGTTCCGGGGTAGGCAGCTGCAACCCTGACCCCGTGTAAATAGGCTCCGTAAGCGAAGGCCTCATTTCCGGTCATTAATTTTTTCAATGCTAACCCTCCTTATTGTATTGGTCTTGCTTCAGTTTAATTGTTCAAAAAATGGTTCCAGCTTAGCCAAAACCTGGTCTTCAGAAAACAAGCGTAAATCAGACATATCCGCTTCAAATACCGCGCCGGGCCGGCCGGTTTTTTCCCTGATCAATTTGCTTTTGGCGTAAAGGCCAAAAGCACTGGGTTTACAGCTGCGGTTGGAAAATAATACGAAGCCGTCCACATTGTATTTTTTCATAAAGCTAATCTTCCGCCGGACCCGGTAATCAAAGCAGCGGTTTACAAATTCATGGGTATAGTTTTCAGCCAGGCTTTCCAGGGGGCGCTCAAGGTCAAATGAATAAGCCCATGAATGAGTGTACTGGGAAGCCACAACCAGCGCCCCCTTTGAAGCAAAAAGTTCAGAAAACCAGCGCAGTTTTGGCCAGCAGGGGATGTGGTCAAAGTAGATCTTATGACGCTCCTTTGGTATGGCGGTTATTTTTTTCTCGATACGTTCGTCGATTTCCTTTTTTAGGGCCCGGTAATAGTCAACTGCCTCCCGGGTACCTCTGAGGGTGACAATTGGAGCCATGTGGAAACAGGCGTCGAAAAACCCGAAGGGAGCCGGTTTCAGGGCGGCTGAATCAAGAATTTCGTTCCAAAGGCGGCAGGCTTCGTTGGAAAGACTTAAAACTTCTGTGAGGCGGTCATAATCAAATGGTTGGCCGGTTTGCTTCTCAATAAATTTAATCATTTCTTTTAGCTGTTCGATAAAATACTCAATACAGAGACGGTCAGTTTCCAGACCCACCCGGGGTGAATCAAGCAGGAAATATGGGGCATCATAGAAGCGGCTTGCTACTTCGAACCACTTGGGCAAACTCCCGCACTGGGTGTTACAACAAAACAGCAGGTCAGGCTCTAAGATTCTACCCACCGGGTGTTCCTCCGAGAAAGCATCCCCGATACCGCAGCGGGCATATCCGCATAGGTCGCTGGCATAGCCTTTGCCTTCGGCGGCTGCCGATAGCTCATGAGCAATCTTTTTGGCTGCGGCAACAGCACCAAAATTTTCCGGATAATAGGGGAAAAGCCCGGCAGCGTAAATGAGTTCTACCGGAAAGACGGCGGTAACCCAGGCTACCGGCCGGCCTTCTTTTTTCGCTTTTTGCCCACTTTCGTGGTAATTTTTCATCATTTCTTTCATCAAGGCAGCAGTTTTAAAGATATTTTTTGTGCTCAACGGCTTTCACCTCCAACCATTTCCATAAAAGCATGGATTCTGGTACGGATTTGTCCCAGCCCTGCGCCGCCAAATTGTGTTTCAATGCGGATAGCCGGAAGGCCTTCATCCTGCATAGCCTTCAGGTTGTCGTAGCTATCAAAATTTTCGGGTTCGCAAAAAGTGAGGTGCAGGAATATTGCGCCCACTGCTTTTTTCTCTTTAGCCAGGCCGGTAAGGAAATATCTTCTCGGGTTTTGCTCAATATCAAATACTGCCGATGGGATACGCTTTAACTGCCGGTCGGCCAGTGCTTTTAACGGATCGGTTGCGGTACTTACATCAGCTTCAATATAGCGGTACCCGTTCTGAAAATCATCTGCGATCACTGTTCCTCCAAATTCTTCCAGGTAGTCTAATACCTCAAAGGGTTCAAGCAAGGTTCCGGACATTAAAAGAGGCAAGTACTGGGCGCTGCTTTCATTGATTGGTTTTTGCTCTAAGTCTTCCAAAGCTAATTTTAAAAGCCTGTTTACTTCTTCCCTGGGCATAATCATGGCTGCGTTTATAACAGTATATAACTGGCGGGAATTGATCAGGTTTGGGCTATGATTATGAAGTTCTGTCAGCCTGCGCAATAGCAGCCGGTTTTGGTTGTAAAGTTTAATACTTTCCTGGAGTTCACCCTTTTCGATGGGTGAACCGCGGTATATTTCAAGCCCCTTTTTTATCCTTTCCAGTTCACCCACTAGATACTGTCCGGCGCTGGCCCGGTTTACCTGCCGGGGGAGGCGGAAGTTTTCCATATAAGGCAGAGGGCGGAGATGTTCCCAGAGATCAAGCAGCATCCGCATAGTGTCACAGGTATGGGGTATGATCAACCCGTCCAGGAAATCCAGTTCTCCTTCCAGGGCGCGGGCTAAAGCGCTTCTGGAGTTAGAACAAGCCCAGGACTGAAGGTGAGCGTTGGCTTCTTCCAGGTTTGTGCTGCCACCGACAATGGCATAGGGGAAAAACCCTGCGGCATGGATCATTTCTTCAGGGACATCACTTAAAAGAAAGCCGATTGCCTTCCCCCCGGACTCCTTTTTCCACTGCTTCACAGCTTCGGAGCGGTTTATGATAGCGTTTTCAAATGGCGCGAAATGGTTGCTTTTAATAAATAGCCTCTCCTTTTTTATAGCTTAATAGAAACATTTATTGTTTGAGCCACTGTGGATTCCCCTCAAAGCCTGGTACCACGTTTAGGAGCGGTTCTCCGTTTAAGAAACGTTCAATATTGTCTGTAAAAGCTCCTCCGAACCTGGCTGCATACATATCTGTCCAACTTGAAATATGAGGTGTAATCAAGATATTATCGCAATCCCAGAGCTCATCTTCCGGAGGTAGATATGACGGCAGGGGGTTTTTAATCCATTGAGTGTCATTGGCCGCACCGGCTATCCAGCCTTCTTTCAAAGCTTTAATTAAATCCTCTTTGATGATCAGTGTGCCCCGGGCACAATTAATAAGGTAGGCTGTATTCTTCATAAGTTTAAAAGTCCTCTCATTCATCATGCCCTGGGTTTCTTTAGTTTCAGGACAGGAGAGGACCAGGAAATCGCTCTGACGGATTACTTCATCGACCTGTTCGTTTAAGTATAATTCATCGACATGAGGAATGTCCATCTTCATAATGTCTGTGCCGATCACATGCATATCAAAGGCTTTGGCCCGTTTTGCTATTTGCCTGCCGATACCTCCAAGACCAACAATGCCAATGGTTTTTCCATATAACTCTTCCCCCCGGACCCGGATAAAATTCCTTTCTTTTTGTTGATCCCAAAGCAGGTTATATTTTTTGGCCAGGTTTAACATCAAGCCGATTACGAATTCGGAAACCGGTATGCCCGAACCGCCGGGCAGGCAGGTCAAGGGAACATGTGAGGGAAGTTTTCCCCACTTGGCCCAATGATCTATGCCGGCGCTAAAGGACATAATCCACTGCAGGTCTTTCATTTCCGGCACTCTTTCTACAATGACTCCCGCTCCAACAATGTGGGTGTCTAAATAGTCATCTGGAATTGATTTGGCTGAGCCGTCCTGCAGTAACCGGATATTGATTTCTCCTCTTGCTATTTTTTCTGGAAACTTATCTTCAATAATATCTTTATAATCTTCAGGGCTGCCCAAACCGGGCTGAAGGGCAACCAGTATATTCAGGGGATTGTATTTCGTCATCTGAGACACCTCCATAATTTTATGCGCATGAATGAACCAGCTAATCCTCCGGTCCAATATCTCGCGCATGATCCGATCCTGGACGGGGTAGAGCCCGTACTACCTTATTACATGTGTTCATTGACAGGCAGGCAAAGAGACATCCATTCTACCGTGCTGCAAAGTTATTTTTAACCAGAGCCTGTCTTAACCACTCAAGATAATTTAGAATGAAGCTCTTCAGGCCTTAAGGACACCTCCTCTGCATCGTTTCAATATTCTTGATTCACCATTGAAAAATTTTCCCCTTCTTTTGCCTAACTTTTTAATTTACAATATTATCACTCTTCAACTTTTTTTCAGAGCCCCAGGAGCCTCGATGCATTACCACCGAGGATATTTTGAATTGTTTCACTGCCCAAAGGCAATTTTTTAATGGCTCTAATATTACCTGCCGGATCGGTTATGCCAGGCCAGTCTGTTCCAAAAAGGACTTTGCCTGATACCCGTTCAAGTTCCGGGAAATATGTTAAGAGTTTCTGAGGAGGCAGTCCGGCTACTTCCATGTAGACGTTCTCATGAATACGGGTTAAAACAAAAGCCTGATCATACCAGAAGCCCCTTCCACTGTGGACCAGGATTATCGGGAGGCCGGGAAAATCAACAGCTACTTCATCCAGGTAGAGCGGATCTCCATATTTTAACTTGGCTCCTTTAAAAATCGAAGTGCCGGTGTGGACCATTACTGGAATTTTCAGTTCTTCAGCCTGGCTGTAGAGCGGGTAAAGCCTGCGGTCATTGGGATAGCAGTGTTGATAGGTGGGATAGAGCTTGACACCTTGAAATCCCTGTTCAATGAGCAGGTTCAGTTCCAGGCCGGTGTTTACGGTCAAGCTGGGGTTAATGCTGGCGAAAGGAATCAGCATTTTTTTATCCTGGCAAAACCGCAGGACATATTCATTACTGCAAACTCCGGTTACCATGGGTGATATTTCCGCCATTACAACACCATAGTCAATGCCATTGTTCTGCAGGAATTTGCATAGATAATCCGGATCGGAAAAATCTTTGTAAAATTGGTCCCAATCTTTATCGGCATGCATTTTTTTGATCCAGTTTAGGGCCGTTTCGACATAAAACTGATCATAGACTATGGGATGAATATGAAAATCAATGACTGGAGTTTTCAATAAAGCCCGTCCCCTTTAGAGCATAATTTCTCATTATGCTTCCATAATAATGACATTGGCATAAATGCCTACTCCGCCAATATTGTGAACCAGGCCGGTTTTTGCGCCGGGTACCTGGATCTCTCCCGCTTCGCCCCGGAGCTGCTGGACGATAGTCCTGACCTGGGAACCACCGGTAGCTCCAATTGGATGACCCTTGGAGAGGAGCCCGCCGTCGACGTTTACTGGAATTTTGCCTTCAAGGTAGGTTTCTTTTTTGCGGATTAACTCTACCCCACTACCGGGTTCAGCAAAACCCAGGTTTTCATAAGCCATTAATTCAGCGATGGTAAAACAGTCATGGACTTCTGCGACATCGATATCTTGTGGTTTCACCGCTGCCATCTCATAGGCTTGAAGTGCAGCTAACCGGGCGCTTTCCAATCCGGCGTAAGCATCTCTGCCGGTTATGCTGTAAGAGGCAGTAGCGGAACCAATGCCCCGGATCCAGACTGGACGTGTTGAAAGATCTTTAGCCTTTTTCGCCGATGCCAGGATAATGCAGGAAGAGCCGTCGGCGTTGGCGCAGCAGTCGAACCTTTTTAAAGGGCTGGAAACGTAATCGCTCTCCATTATTTTGGTCATAGGGAGATCTTTTCTGTAAACAGCCTTTTCATTTAGTTGTCCGTATTTGGCCGCTTTGATTCTGATCAAAGCAAGATCTTCTTCAGTGGTGCCGAATGTATCAAAGTGAGCCCTGGCATGCATGGCATAGTAGGCAGGCATGGTGGTGCCAAAAGGAGATTCCCACATTATATCTGCACCGCGGCCCATGCGTTCCTGGGAGTCGGCAGAAGATATCTCTGACATTTTCTGAAAGCCAATTATTACCACTGCTTCATGTAAGCCGCTTTTAATCAAGCTATAAGCAGTTTTAAGGCCGGTTGTACTTGATGAGCATACGCTTTCCACTGCAAAAGTCGGCTGGGGATTTAAGCCCAAATATTCAGCAATCAAACCGGAAGGGCTGCGCTGTTTATCATATTCCGGAGCGGAACAGATTATTGATGCGTCGAGATCTTTGGCCGTAGCGCCTGCATCCTGCATCGCTTCTCTGTAAGCTTCAAAAGCAAGCTCCCTGATTGAACCTTCATAGTTCCTGACAAAATTGCTCTGCCCAACCCCGATTATGGCCACATCGTTAGGCATGATTATTCCTCCTCCAATTATTGATCTAGGTAAAATTTTTTATAGTAGCTGTACACCTGATACCTGGATTTTTCAATTCCAAGAATTGGTGGGTTTTAGGGCATAATCATTCCTCCATCAATGCAAAGGGTTTGCCCTGTGATATAGCTTGATTCATCTGAAACCAGAAATACTACCGCCGGCCCAATCTCTTCAGGTTTCCCAAACCGCTTAAGAGGGATGCGCTCCAGGTATTTTTCTTTAAATTTGGGATCGGAGGCAATAACCTGTGTCATATCGGTTTCGGCCAGGGGAGAAATTGTATTCACTCTAATGTTGTAGCGGGCCAGTTCTTTGGCAGCTGATTTAGTCATGGCGTATACTCCGCCTTTGGCTGCCGTATAGTTTATTTGGCCGATAGTTCCCATCAACCCTGCTGAAGAAGTGACATTGATAATCGAACCTTTTTTTTGATCGATCATCGGTTTGGCTACAGCTTGAAGGCAGTAGAAAGATCCACTCAGATTTATCCTCAATACTTCTTCCCACTGGTCCGGTGTCATCTTCCAGAGCATAGCCGGTTTGAAAATGCCGGCGTTATTAAAGAGAGCATCGATATGACCGTATGTTTCAAGTGCCCTGTTAACCATCTCAGATACCTGGCTGCTGTTACCAACATCTACCTGCTGGATCAGGGCCTGACGGCCCATATTTTCAATTTCTTTAACTACCCGGTCTTCCTTTTTTATGCTGCGGCTGGCCAGGACCAGGTTGGCACCTTCCGAAGCTAGAGCCAGGGATACTGCTTCACCGATACCCTTGCTGGCGCCTGTTACAATAACCACTTTATCCTTTAAACGCACTTAAACACCTCCCGGTTGATTTTAGCTTTAAAAAGCGATTCTATGCGGCCTGCAATGGTTAAGCTGCACTATATTTTGCCGGCATATCCTATTTACCGATATGGTCTTACTGCCGTTACTGGTAGCAAGCGGAAATTCCATCAAAGTGAACCTCCCTTGAAATTCAAAAGATCATATTTTTACTTGAAATTTCTTGATTAGATTTGCATATTGCACAGTATATACTTTTACTTAACACGGGCAGATATATTATTAATCAAATGAGATGTGATTAATGCCGCAGGCACTGCTGGGCTGCCTGCTATTCACCGTATTGCTTGCAGATCGAACAGACGGGACTTCTAGTGTTTCAGCATTTGCCTTTTGCCCGGACTTCTTTTGTGATAAGCTCTATTCTAAGCTCTCACACGGTGGCGGCATCCTCTCTGCCAGCCTTCTTCTGGTCTCTTTTTGCAGGCAATTTCAAGCTTTCAATTGATGCGGGCCTGAATATTAATATCAGGTTTGCTGTCTTAATAAAAAGAAAGCTTAGCAGTCACGTTTGATTTTTTTATAAGCGACCGCGAGGTATTTGTTACACTATTGCCATTTTAATTAAGTTTAAATAAAAACAAACATAGTGGAAATCCCTAAAAAGCATGGAAACAAGGTTAAAAAGTATGAAATCAGGGCTAACCCCTTAGGATGAACACCCGGGACAGCCAGGGCAAAAGCAGAATAAAAAAGGCCGTTCGTGATATTAAAAGCAGGTTTTTGATATCCGTATACTGAATATTCATATTGGTGTAAAGTTTTATCAAACCTCCTGCTCCAGGAAAAAGGCGGTGGTCAGTTGAAGGGCCAGAATGTTTATCAGGTGGAGTGGAAAGAGAAGCCGGAATTAATTCTCATATGCAAAGTTAGTCCTAACTTTGAATCAATTGAACAGGTAGATACTTCCCTGCAGCGCACTCTGCAGGCTTCAGTAGATTATTTTGATTTTTGCAAGGCTACCTTGATGCTGCTTCGTGAAGGCAAAATGCCAGTTTGCTGGCATGCTTCCAAAGACAAAAAGAATCCTGGCAGCGGGACTGTAGTTCATTCTGAGCGCTGTATCCAGTTAAATGATTATCTTTCCGATCCGGAAAACAGCAGTAAGAAGAAACTTCTTGATCCCCTTTCGCCAATTATATCGACAACCTTGCCGGTATTTTTAAAAGCCGGGGATCCGGTAGGAAAGATGGAAATCGGCATCTTCAATACAGATTATCAAACCGGGGAGTACATGCTTGCCAAAGCTGTTTCTTTGGGCAGACACATGGCTGATATTATTCAGGAATCGCTTTTCCACAGGCAAAAAGATCGCCACTTGAGAAAGTTTTCTATCTGGTTGGAAATGATTAACACGATCAGCTCCACTCTTGACATCAGGCAGGTTCTTCATGTTGTGGCTCAGTTAACGGCGGATCTTTTTTCAGCAAGAAGCTGTATTTATTTACTTGATAATGAAGAAGAAACCTTGATTCCAACTGTAGCGGTGGGTAGTTATGACCCGGTTTTGAAAAAAAAATTTAAAGCGCTTCAAGGTAGGAAATTATTCCCAGCTATGCAAAAAGCGATTAAGGTTGAGCAGCCGGTTGTGGTGACGCCTAAAAACAGTGAAAAAATGCTAACCAGAGAAATTGTGAATGATTTTGACTACGGCTGGGTTGTTTTGGCCCCTATAATGAGCAAAGAAAAAACTATTGGCATTATGCAGGTGGATCAACCTCCTGAGGCTGAAGGCTTTGATAGTGAGGAGGTCGAAATTATATTTGCAATTGCTCGCGCTACTGCTGTGGCCATAGAGAATGCCAGGCTAATCGATATGCTTGGTCAAAAGGAACAACTCCTGCATCAGTTAGTCAATAAACTGATTACAGCCCAGGAAGATGAGCGCAAATTTATAGCCGCCGATTTGCATGATGGAATTATACAATCCCTTTTAGCGATTTGGTACCGCTTGCAGCGTCTTTCAGCGGATGAAGAGATGAAACCGCAAAAATGGCAGGGCGAAATAACAGAATTAACGGGAGTGCTCAATGATCAGATTCAGGAAATCAGGCGAATCTTATATGATTTACGGCCGATTATACTGGACAATTATGGACTGATCCCGGCTGTTGAGGCTCATGTCAATCATATTAGTGAAAAGCAAGATTTACCCGTTGAGCTAAATATCAGTGGTGTAAAGCAAAGGCTGGCCTCCAAAACGGAGGTGGCCCTGTTTAGAATATTGCAGGAAGCGTTGACCAATGTGATCAAACACGCTGGTGCTTCACATGTTAAAGTTAGCCTTGAGCTGGGAGAAGAAAGCGTAGTTTTGGTTGTCGAAGATGATGGTTCCGGTATAAACAATAATCATAATGATCAAAAAAATCCATTGCACCGCCTGGGCCTGGCCGGGATCAATGAGCGGGCCCTGCTTCTGGGCGGCAACTGCAAAATCGACTCCAGACCCGGCAAAGGGACAAAAATAAAAGTCAGCATTCCCGTTAAAACCACATCCAGGGAGGAGCCAGGAAAGTGACCATTAGCATAATTATAGTTGACGACCACCCGATGGTCAGAGAAGGATTGACCAACATGCTCGATAATTGCGAAGAGATAACCGTGACCGGAAGCTGCGGAGACAGTAGAGAAGCTCTAGAAAAAGCTGAAACACTTAATCCCGAGATCATCTTGATGGATATCAAAATGGAGGGAATAAACGGGATTGAATCAGCCCGGCAGATTTTAGCTCGAAAACCTGATATTAAAATTATTTTTTTGACTGTTTTCGAAGATGCCGAATCAATTCGCCTGGCTCTGCAGGCCGGAGCTTCCGGTTACATCCTCAAGCATGTCAGCCGTCAGAACCTGATTGATACAATCAAAAGGGTGCATGCCGGTGAGACCATTATCGATCAATCTGTGTTCAAACAAATAGTAAACGACTATACCCGCTTGAGCAAAAAGCATACCGAAGTTAAATCCTTTAATAAAGAAGAGGAGCCGGTTGAATTAACCCCCAGGGAGCAGGAAATATTAAGGCACCTGGTTCGGGGCCTAACCAATAAAGAAATATCGTCAGCTACAAACCTGGCCGTTGATACAGTAAAAACACATCTGCGCAACATTTATCGAAAACTTCAGGTTAAAAACAGGACCCAGGCTATTTCAATGGCTGTAAAATTGAGCAGAAATAGTGCAGATAGCCTGTTCATTATTGAAAGGCCTACATTCGAAGATTTTAGTGATGATAATACAGATACTTGATGCTATTTTACCAGCATAACAAAATGCTTATCTAAACTCTAATATTCAAATGATCTGAGATTTATTTTTACTGATAGATTGATGATGAGATTTTTCCCATGCGTTATAAGCTGCAATTTATTGCATTTCCCTGGCTCTGGTGTCCTGAGAAGAACAAGAGACATACCGCAAAATTCTATTCCGGTATGTCTCTTGTATATTGCTTCATCCTTCTATTATCAAAGCTTTTAAGCTAAGATTTTCAAAGTTCCTAATCGGCAAAACTCGGCAGGTAAAGGGCAATTTGGGGAAAGGCCGTAATAAGGATGGCACAGATAATAATTGCCACTAAGTACCATCCGACTCCGCGGAATATTTCCATCACCGGAGTTTCCCTGTCCACACCTGCCACAACATATACATTAGCTCCTACCGGAGGCGTTATAACCCCCATACCCAGGGCCAATACAATAATTACCCCAAACCAGATCGGGTCGAAACCCAGTTCAACGGCCACCGGGTAGAAAATTGGCACTGTTAGTAAAATCAAAGCCAGCGCGTCTATAAAAAAACCAAGGATCAGGTATATTAAAAGGATTACAGCGATGATCGCTACAGGAGGAAGGGGCAGTTCTACGGCCCAGGTGGCAAGGCCTCTGGGAAGCCCGGTGACACCCAGAAAGCGGCCGTATATAGCCGCTGCGGCAACGAGAAACATGATCATAGCCGAGATGCGGACAGAATCTGTCAGAGATTTCTTAAAGCCGTCCCAGCTCAGCTGGCGCCTGATCAGGGCCACTACCAGGGTAGAAAATACCCCTACCGCTCCTGCTTCGGTAGGAGTAAAGATGCCGCCAAAAAGGCCTCCCATCACCGCGATAAAGATAATAATTACTTCGACCCCGCCACTTATTACAGCTCTGATCTTTTCGGACCAGGCCACGCTTTCCCCTGCCGGTGCCAGTTCAGGTTTACGGACAGTTTGTAAGTAGGCAGCCAGCATAAAAAGGACCATTAAGAGTATTCCAGGGAAAATACCAGCCATAAAAAGGCGGCGGATAGACTCACCGGCGGAAACTCCATAGAGGATAAAAATGACACTGGGCGGAATCATTACGCCCAGAATGGCGGCAGCGGCGATTGTGGCTGTGGAAATAGAACGATTGTAGTTATATTTTTTCATTTCCGGAAGGGCTACGGCGCTCATAGTGGCAGCAGTAGCGGTTGTCGAGCCGCAAATTGCTCCAAATGCTGTACAGGCCGCAATGGTTGCCAAAAGCAAACCTGCTTTTAAACTGCCCATAACTTTATAAGTGGCATCGTAGATCCGCGAGCTTAAACCGGAGTAAAAGGCAATATAGCCCATCCAAACAAACATAGGAACCACTAGAAGAGAGTAGGAAGCGAAGGTATTATAAATAGCCTGGCTTGAAACTGAAAACATGGCTTCTGGAGTTCTGACAATGGCAAATCCTGTCATTCCAACCACCAGCATAACATAGGCTACTGGCATTCGGGCGAAAAGGAAAATGAACACGAATAAGATTGATATGATCCCGATCTGGATTGGGCTCATGGGGCTTCACTTCCTTTTACGACGGTAATTGCAGCTTTGATCATGTCCAGCAGCAGAACAAGGACTAACATGATAAAACCAAAAGCAACCAGGTAAATAGAAGGTGCAATAGGAATTCTCAAATGTCCGGTTTCATAACCGGCTATCATCCGTTCGTGGGCAAAAAAAACTAATTCTCTGGCCAGTATATAGGAGAAGAAAAGAGCGATAATACAGACAAATAGTTCAATCAATCCCTGGACACGTGGTGAAAAACGTTCCACCAGGATTCCGACCATTATGTGGCCTTTCATAATGGCTGTATAGGCCACTCCCAACCCGAGCAGGACAGCTCCTGACATCTCTACCATTTCCACAGCTCCACCTATAGGCCGCCATGGTATGCGAATAATCACGTTGGTCACAGTAATGGCCATGACTACGACCATGGCCAGTTGGGCTACCTGGGCTGTTCGCCAGGTTAGATTTTGCACAAATCTGTCAAATAAGTTTAGCAAGTATAACCGCCCCCTGTTGTAAGCATTTTTAAATGTACTGATTTGATTAGAGAGGGCTTCCACTTTTACAAGGGTTAAAGCCTCGAGGACGGTGTAAGCCCTCTCCTTAGGACTGGCAGATCATTGAAACAAGTTAGCAGCTCATAGCCGTTAAAGCCTAATTGCCATAGCCTCCATATTCATCTGAATGCTTGGCATCGAGTTCCCGGGCAAGATCCATGATTTCATCTCCCGGTAATCCGGCAGCATTTGCATTTTCAACCCACTCTTCCATGATCGGATCGATTAAATCAACCCAGCGATCCCATTCATCTTCGTCGAGTTCGATTACTTCCATACCGTGTTCTTCGACACCAAACCGCTGGCCTTCCACGGTGTGATCTGTTCTCAACTGACCATACTCAATAACATATTTTTCATTTACTTCGTCGAAAATTTGCTGAACTGATTCAGGAAAGGCGTTCCAGGTATCCCAGTTCATCACTTTCATAAAAATGATGTTATAAGTAGGCGGGCACTTGGTAATATAATCAGTTACCTCCGCCAGGCGGAAGCCCTTAAGTGTATCGGTCGGGGCAAGCAGCCCGTCGACAACCCCGGTTTCAATATTCTCGTACGAGGCTCCCATTCCGAATGAAACCGGGTTAGCCCCAAGGGCGGTAACCCAGGGAATGGTTCCCCCGACGGCCCTGATGTCAAGGCCAGCCAGGTCATCCATTGTTTCAACCCTGGTATTGGTCATGAAATCGCCGGGACCGGTAGCCCAGAAGTGCATAATTTTAACATCAGCATATTCTTCCTGAAGCGGTCCATATTGTTTCCAGGCTTCATGCATGGTCACAGCAGCTACCAGGGCGTTGTCGTTCTTGAAGCCGGGCTGTTCAAAAGCATCTGTTATAGGGAATACGCCCGGCGTATAGGCAGGGCAGGGGGTCCCAATGTCAGCAACCCCATCGGCAACCCCGCCGTAAATCTCGGGCATTTCAAGCAAAGCCTGGGCGTAATGCCAGTTAAAATCAATACTGTGCGGAGTTTCTGCTTCCACACGGTCCGAGATTTCCTGGGCCCAGCCTTTATGGCCGTCCGCTACCTGAAAATCGCCTTCGGGCCAGAAAGTGGCGAATTCCAGAATGAAACTCTGACCTTCTTCTTCTGGTTCATCAGGTTCATCAACCGGGTCGTCATCCGGTTCATCAATCGGATCCTCTTCCGGCTCTTCATCTGCTTCACAACCGCTGATTGCGGGTACTATCACCAGTATTAGAATAAGCATTAACAAGAGAAGCTTGGTCTTCATTACTTGACCCTCCTTCTGAAATTAAAAATCTCTACACAATACACTTTAAAGCCCTCGACGCTTTTCATTGATATTTTACTATAGAACCACCTTCTTTATTATTTTTATCTAAAAAGCCTTGCCAGAAGCGATTCAGTTAAAAATATGAAGTAACTGTAAAGAAAATTAAGCTCATTAGTTAAAGATCAAAAAGTTAAAGCCAACAGAGGTTCTCAGTCCGGGTAGGTAAGACAGGCTTAAATGCACAAATATTTCTGATAATAATATGCTTTAGGCTAACACAAATTTTTTTAATAGTCAATACTGATTTTTTATTAAAATAACTATATACTGCTAAGTATCATATTGTTAAATAATGCTCAACTTTTTAGCTTAAATGTTCTCCAGTAAAGAAAAGCCGTGTAACCTTTACAAAAAGGCTTAAATTTTATTTCTTAATATGGCAGGAATGAGAAAAAAAATGGCGAAAAAAATATGTGAATAAACAAAATCTTGACAATAGGATAAATTAGTTTAATTAACTAAAGGGAGGCAAAAAATGTATTCAAAAGCATATATTCCGTACCGGGGTTACTACAGCACCCCGTTTTCCCGCTGGCAGGGAAGCCTGGCCAATGAAAATGCAATTGAACTGGGCGCAACTACAGCAAAAAGATGGTTTGGAGAAAAAAAGATCACGCCTGAAATTTTTGATTACCTGGTTTTTGGTAAAACAATCGGCCAACCTTACACCTTCTATTCATCACCCCTGGCGGCAGGAATGATGGGGGCGGAAAGAATTTCTGCAGTTCATATTTCTCAGGCCTGTTCAACCTCTACAACATGTATAAACATGGCTGCGATGGGAATCGAAACAGGGCTTCACGAAACCGTATTTTGTTTGATGGTCGATCGCACATCAAATGGGCCGCATACGGTCTGGCCCAATCTTTTTGGGCCCGGAGGGCAGGTCATTTCGGAAGATTGGGTGATGGATCATTTTGGCAAAGATCCCTGGGGTGGGACCTCCATGATTGAGACCGCCGAGAACGTAGTTCGCATGGCCGGTAATATCACCAGGGAGCAGTGTGATAATGTAACCCTGAAAAGATATGAACAGTACCAAGATGCAATAAAAAATGATCGGGAATTTCAAAAGCGCTATCTGTTTCCGGCAGAGTATACAATTAGCAGAAAAGAGAAGGGGTTGCTTGAGACTGATGAAGGGATAACCCGTACTTCGCAAGAAGGGCTGCAGAAGCTTAAACCGCTGCTTCCAGACGGGGTCCATACATTTGGATCACAAACCCATCCGGCAGACGGTAATTGTGGATTAATAGTAACAAATAAGGAACAAGCTTCAGAATTAAGTGAAGATCCAAATCTAGAAATAAAGATTGTTGCTTATGGTTTTAGCCGGGCTCCAAAGGCACACATGGCGATTTCACCAGTTCCTTCTGCCAGGATGGCCCTGGAAAAGGCTGGCCTGAACATCAGTGATATCAAGGTAATTAAAACCCACAACCCTTTTGCTGCCAATGATATTTACATGGCCAATGAATTTGGAATTGATGTAATGGGTTTTAACAATTACGGAAGCCCGATTATATTTGGCCATCCTCAGGGCCCAACAGCGGGCCGTTGTATTATTGAGATGATTGAAGAACTGGTTATCTCAGGTGGGGGTTATGGTTTATTTACAGGCTGTGCTGCCGGCGATACCGGGGCAGCTATGGTTGTAAAAGTAAACGGTTAGAGAGTACTACCTTAAACTGATTAAGTGATTAAACAGATTGTAGTGCTAAATCTAAAGACACGGGTGGCATGCTATTTTGTTGTACACCCGTGTTTAGTTTTATCCGAATTTACAGGGTGTGAATGTAATCCTGTTAATCTGTCCGGGGCTATACAATGGTCTACGTTTTTATCAACAATAGCTATGGTTTCAGATTATTATTGCAGCGAAAAGCAAAAAGCCCGGCAGTTTCTTTAGGGAAAGGTCCGCTTGTCACCGTAGCGAAGCAATAATCGGTCAGGGAAGACATTTTGATCATCCTCCTGGTATGGTAAATTATTGCATATAGCTCTAAACTGCTGCAGTGCTATTTACTAAAACAGTTATTCGAGCGACACAGCGCTGATCAGGAATTATTATTATTTAATAATCATAAGATTATTGTTGAGGCAGTTGGCTACAGCATTGCTAACGCTGCCCAAAAGGACACCGCTGATTTTGCCCAGCCCTCTGCCTCCCAAAATTACAAGATCAAAATTTTCTTTTTGGGCAATTTCACAAATGATATCAGACGGGTTTCCTTTTTCCAGCCTGGTTTTTACTTTGACACCCTGTTCTTCGAAAGACTCCGCTGCTTTTTTTAAGACATTTTCCCCGGCATGGAGCAGTTCTTCTTCCTTTGTCCGGTAAGAGGCGAAGAAATCATATCCTTGTTGAGGATTGACTTCTATAACGTAAAGAACTGTAACTTCAGTATCAAACTTTTTGGCCAGCTTGATAGCCTGGTCGATTGTTTTAGCTGAATGCCTGGATCCATCCGTTGCCAGTAGTATTTTATCCATACCCATTCAACACCCTTTCATTTTAAATTTGCTATCCATATGCCTGTTTTTTTGAAATACATAAAAAGCTGATAGCCTATTCCTATAAGCTAAGCAGAATAAGATTATTTGTAACCATTCAGCCTATTGTCCTTGTTGAATGATAACCATACCTTTTGGCTTAGCGGGCTAGGCCTGAGCAGTTACAATTATTTTTAATGGGGCAGGGTTTAGGAAAAGACGGTTGAATGATAAATTACATTAATCACCCGCTTACCGCTTATATCTACCTTGACTGGTCCAAAAGTAGGATTATGCTCTAATTGCTTGATTTAATTTAGTTTTAAGGACTAGAGCATGCTTGCAACATTAGTATACAGTAAATTTAGAATATAAACAAGGATATCAAACATAAATATAATGCCTGAAAGTATTATGAACCGGTTTGATGTCAAAACTGGCTTGTCCAGGTTGAGCTTGACAATAATTTACATTGTTTTGATTTGTAAAAAAGTAACCCTACAGCCTGTGCTGTCATGATACAGTAAAGCTCAGTAAAGAAAGCTGAAGCGGGCACAGTTTTTTCAGCTGGCAACCGCAGCTAAATATGGTTGAGTTGATATAAAAAAATAAGTTCAACGGTCCATTTATGGTCAATTATCTGCTTTGCCAATGTTCTGCTCAAGGTAAGTATTGGCCATTTCCCGGTAATATTCAGCGCTTGATTCCACCCACATCAGCGAGGCTCCGGCAATTTCTTTTTTCACCCTGGCTGGAGTGCCGGCGGCCAGGTGTCGGGGCGGAATTTCCATATGGTCTGATACAACGCTGCCAGCCGCCACCATGGCCTGCTCACCGATTACACTAAAGTCCAGCAATACGGCATTAAGGCCAATTATTGCGCCGTTCTTAACGGTGCAATTGTGCAGGACCGATCCGTGGGCCACGGTAACCTTATCTCCGATGATAGTTTCACCTTCGGCCATAGTGTGGACGACCACATTATCCTGGATACTGGTATTTTTACCGACGATGATACGGCCAAAATCGCCGCGCAGGACGGCCCCAAACCAGATGCTGGCTCCTTCTTCGATTACTACATCGCCAATAATTGCTGCGGTAGGAGCTATAAAAACCCCGGTAGCGATTTGCGGTTTTTTTCCGCTAAATTCCATGATCATAGTAAAGAATTTCTCCTTTCTTTCTGAAATGGCAGGTTAAAGCCTTTTCAGGTGCGGGATTAATAGCTGCTATTGTTTCTTTTCAGGTTGCCGGCATTTATTTATTTATGAGGTGAAAACAATTAAAACAAGATTTATTTCCTGAAGACAGTTCCCCTTAAAAAAGCTACCTTTTCTTCGCCCCGGTATACAGTCATCCGGTATATTCCAGTAGAGCGGGTCAGATGTTCTTCTTCTGCTATGGCGGTTAATTGGTCACCGCTGACGGTTCCTTTGACGTAGTTAATGCTAATGTGCATGGCCAGGGCCGTTCCCCGGGTGTTTGAGGCCAGCCCAAAAGCGGTGTCGGCCAGGGTAAAAATGGCTCCGCCGTGTGTCACACCGTTAAAATTATGCATATCCGGGGTCACGAACATGCTTACCCGGGCATAACCGGCCCGGACATCTTCAAGTTCAATTCCGAGCTTACAGGGGAAGCGATCTTCTTTGTATCGTTCCCTTAACATTTTTGAGCGGTCTGTTTCCCGGTAATGCAAATTAAATCCTCCCAGCCTTCGGTGCAAGCTAATTTAAGTATACTTGATGTTTGACTAGTTTGAAAGTCCCGTCATTTTTAGAATCACCGAACGATAATTATGCCCTGTGGCAGGGTCTGAGCAACACGCTCAGTATCGCCAGATGTAGTTTTAATCACGTGTCTGGCGCGAATCGAAGGACCGAATACCGGTCTGTTGTCCTGAACTACCAGGATGCATGATGTCTATTGAACACGTGAGGATGTCACGTAATTCAATGCTTAAAACAGATGAAATTTTAACCGTAATAAGCAAACCCCGGCTTAAAAAACCGGGGTTAATTTAAAAAGTTAGAGGAGTAAAGTAAAATCTAAGCTACTGATGTTTAAAACCGGGATCCAGATTGATTTTTCTCAGCCGCAGTGAATTAAGGACCACATTCAAAGAGCTGGCCGCCATCGCTCCAGCCCCGATAATGGGGTGGAGTAAACCCAGGAAAGCTACCGGTATGGCAATACTGTTATAAAACCAGGCCCAGAAATAATTCTGGCGGATTTTCTTGAAAGTGGCCTGAGACAGCTTGATCGCTGAAACTACAGCTCCCAAATCTCCACGCACCAGGGTAATATCGGCCGCCTCAATGGCTACGTCAGTTCCGGTGCCGATAGCTATTCCCACATTAGCCTGTTTTAAAGCCGGGGCATCGTTGATGCCATCCCCTACCATGGCCACCATCTTATATTGATCCTGCAGTCTTTTTATTTCATCCACTTTGCCTTCGGGAAGGACTTCGGCCAGGACTTTGCTGATGCCAATCTGCCGGGCAATCGCATTTGCCGTGGTCCAATTATCACCGGTTATCATGGCTGTTTTGAAGCCCATTCGCTCAAGCTCCTTTGCAGCAGCGGCACTTTCGTCCTTGATCGTATCAGCTACCGCAACAATGCCCGCCAGTTTACCGTCAATTGCAGTAAGAATAGCAGTCTTCCCTTCGGCTTCTAGTTTTTCCATCGTACTGCCGGCATTATTCATCTTAACCTCACGGCTTTCAATTAAACGCTTGCTACCGACCAGTACATTCTTACCTTCGATCCTGCCTTCGACCCCCTGACCGGTCAGCGAGCTAAATTCACTAACTTCTCCCGGTTTAATACCGTCATTTGATGCCTTTTCAACTACCGCAGAGCCAAGAGGATGTTCCGAAACCGCTTCCACTCCGGCGGCATAATAAAGAAGCTCTTTTTGATTATAGCTGTTAATCGGAATAATATCTGTAACCTGGGGTTTGCCCCTGGTCAGGGTGCCCGTTTTATCAAAAGCAACTATCTTAATATCTTTCATGGTCTGGATGGCCTCGCCGCTTCTGATCAAAATTCCCTTTTCAGCGCCCATTCCACTGCCGACCATCAGGGCTGTTGGGGTAGCCAGTCCCAAAGCGCATGGACAGGAAATTACCAGGACCGCTGTTGCCGCCATAAAGGCCAGGGTGATGGTTGGGGCATCAAGATTAGCCCAGGGGGGATTAAAAAAAGCAACAATTGAACCGTGAAAATCAGGAAAGAGCAACCATGAAGTAAATGAAGCCATAGCAATAATAATCACCACAGGAACAAAATATCCGGTAATCCGATCAGCAAATTCCTGGATGGGAACCTTGGAACCCTGGCATTCCTCAACCATTTTTATTACCTGGGCCAGGAAAGTATCTTTTCCAATTTTAGTAGCCTTGACCTTAAGAGCTCCCTGGCGATTGATGGTTGCTCCGATTACCTCATCGCCTTCCTTTTTTTCAACAGGCATAGATTCACCGGTAGCCATGGATTCATCAATACTGCTCTGGCCACTAATCACGATCCCGTCGGTAGGGATTTTCTCCCCAGGCCGGATGACCATGATCTGGCCCGGGCTAAGCTCTTCAAGGGGTATTTCCTTTTCTTCATCCTTATCAATGATGCGAGCTGTTTTTGCTTCCATGGCCAGTAATTTTTTTATCGCCTGCGAAGCTCTCCCTTTGGATTTTGTTTCCAGGAAACGCCCCACCAGATGCAGGGCCATAATACTGGCCGCCATTTCAACAAAAGTCGTCAGAGGGAACCAGAAACTAAGCACACTGAGCAGGTAAGGCGGAGCCGACCCCATGGTAATCAAGGTGTCCATATTGGCACTGCCTCTTTTTAAGGCTATCAGGGTGCCCCGGTGGGTATCGTAACCGGCAATAAAGATGGCCGGAAAAGCGAGAATCAGGGTAATTTCGAAATATGCTGGAATGGAAACTACAAACATATGAATCATCATCAGGATCATGATTACGCCGGCGAAACAAACGGCAAACCACATCTTACCCGCTGCCCGCTTGATTGTAGCCTCATCGCGATCAATTTCACTCTTCTTCTCTCCGGTAGCAGTTCCCTTAGCTTTTTCAAACTCATCGGAGCCATCTTCAATTATCATTCTGTATCCGGCACTTTCAACCAGGTTTGACAAGACTGCCGGACCGGTTTGATTTTTGTTATATTTTACTGCTGCTTTTTCAGCAGCAAAATTAATTGATGCTTCGATAACTCCGGTTTCATTCTGTAAGGTGGCTTCCAAGCCCCGGGCACAGGAGGCACAGCTCATTCCCTCTATTCTAAAAACTGCATCAATTAGCGGATCGGTTTTAAGTTCATCCTCACTGCCTTCAAGAGTACCTTCAAAACCGGTATCTTTAACTGTTTGCAGAATTTGCGCACTGTTAACAGTATCAGAGTCATAGCTTACATGAGCCTTGGCGGATGCAAAATTCACCGAAGCTTCTTCCACACCCGGCTTTTCCTGAAGCGCTTTTTCCAGGCTCCGGGAACAGCTAGCACAGCTCATACCATCGATTAACAAAGTTATTTTTTTCATTTAAAATAAACCTCGCCTTTCATAATACATCCAACCATAAAGCTATTCTTTCTCCGTTGATTGATCTTTTTTCATCGTCTGATGGATCAATCTCTGTCTTTCAGCCAGTTCAGCCAGCGAAATTTTGCTAAGCTCATTATAAATAGCTTCTTTCAAACCAACCCAAACCTTGCGGGTAACACAATTATCAATCCGTTGGCAAGTATCAGGATTATCAACACAGTCAACCGGAGAAAGAGAACCTTCCACTGTCTTAACAATATCATACATATTGATTTCTTGCGGCGGTTTAGCCAGAACATACCCGCCCTTGCTGCCTTTGTGGGTCTTGACATAACCACTGATCCGCAAAGGAAACATCACCTGCTCCAGGTATTTTAAAGATATCTCCTGCCTGGCTGCAACATCTTTTAACTTAACTGGCTTTTGTCCATATTCCAAAGCCAGCTCCACCAGCGCCCGGGCCGCATAACGGGATTTTGTTGAAAGCTGCATTATCTAATCCTCCTTAATTACCCTCCTGTTAAAATGAAAACCGTCTTTACTAACTGCTCAACCTTCTAAATCATTAAACAAAGCTGTCGACATATACCGTTCAGCGAGATCAGGAAAAATTGTTACTACCAGCTTTCCTTTATTCTCAAAACGCCCGGCAACCTGCAGCGCGGCAGCACATGCTGCCCCGGAAGAAATACCGACGAATAGCCCTTCTTCTTTAAACAGCCGAGTAGCCATTTCCAGGGCATCTTGATCAGAAATTTTTATGATTTCATCCAGCAAATCCAGGCGCATAATCTCGGGGATAAAACCGGCCCCTATACCCTGGATTTTATGAGGAGCAGGGTTTCCCCCTGAAAGAACAGGTGAAGCCTCAGGCTCAACAGCCACCGTTTCTAAGGAAGGTTTTCTTTCTTTTAAAACTTCAGTAACCCCGGTGATGGTGCCTCCTGTTCCTACTCCACTAACCAGAATGTCTATTTTCCCTTCGGTGTCAGTCCAAATTTCCTCTGCCGTAGTCTGGCGGTGCGCCTCAGGATTGGCAGGATTGGAAAACTGAAGAGGGATAAAATAGCGATCATCATGATCGGCTAATTCCCGGGCTTTATTTACAGCACCGTTCATACCTTTTTCGCCAGGCGTAAGAATCAGCTCTGCACCCAGTTTTCTTAGCAACCTGATTCTTTCTAAGCTCATCGTTTCGGGCATGGTCAGGGTCAATTTATAACCTTTTACAGCGCACACTATGGCTAACCCGATACCAGTATTTCCGCTGGTAGGTTCCAGGATTACTGTTTCCGGGCCAATTAAACCCTTTTTTTCTGCAGCTTCAATCATACTCATAGCAATCCTGTCTTTAATACTGCCACCCGGGTTATAAGACTCGATCTTAGCCACAACATCTGCACTGCAACCCCCGGTCAGTTTCTTTAAATATACCATTGGAGTTTTGCCGATCAGTTCAGTTACATCATTAGCAATGTTCATTTTAACCCTCCAAATTTTAACCCTGCTCCAGTTTTTCTACTAAATATATAGGTTATCTTTTATTATTCTAAGGAATTTTCCCTGAAATGTCAACTTTAGTCCTGATTGAAGTAGAAATAATATGAATATCCTTCACAAAACCGCGATGGCCGCCTATTTCAACCTGGTCACCAATCTTTACCGGCCGCTCGCCCATCAAAAAGAGGCCCGAAATCAAGTTGCCGATAATACTCTGGCTGGCAAAACCTAAGGCCAGGGCTACAATCCCTCCGCCCACCATCAGGCCGGAAGGTTCAATACCGATAGTAGATATAATTCAGAGCACAGCAATGACCATAATTCCATAACACACCAATTTAGTGATCATTTCCAGGTGTTCTTTCTTCATCTTGTCTTTAATAGTACGTCGTAACTGAACGGTGATTATTTTAGAGAAGATCAGGGAAACCTGGAATATAATAAATGCGATTATTAAGTTAAGCCAGGTTACGTCGGCATATAAAGTACGGTTTAGCCATTCAATCATCAAAACCCCTCCTCCATAGCTGTCTTTGCCGGCAGGCCTATTAACCTCGGAGTAAACTGTTCCAAAGCTTTATACATACCTTTATTTAGAGGTTCGTCGATAAAGTTAGTATCTGCGTTCCAGAGGTAACCGGCAATTGCTCTATGTTTTTCTTATGAACAGCCGGGAGCATCCAAAAACTGGAGCCGTCTAGAACTTAAAAACCGCGAATACGGGCTACACGATATATTTTGAAATATCAATTTGTTTATATTCATTACAATATCGATTTATTATGGTATAATCATGTTTAAAGATTATAGAAAGGACTGATTATCATTAAGATTGAACTTCAAAAAAGCCAGGTAGTATTATCGCCGGAGAATGATGAAGAGAAAGCCAAACTAACCGCTTTATGGAAAATATTGGTGGATTGTGTTGGAGACAGCAGGAAACTCGTGCCGGTAGGTGAGTTTATTCCCCAAAAAAATAATCAGGGCGCTTCTTTTCACATCGAAGGCCTTGATCCGCAGGACAATTCTTTTGTCGAAGTAAAGGCAGAAGAAGATGCTCAGGTTTATTGCAGGACCTGTAACAAACTGCAAAGCTTAAAAGCTGGGGAGGTTATCCCCATTTGCTGCGGTAAGATGATGAGCATCATCGATTAAAAGTACGGTTAAAAAAGAGAACAAAGTGTGGATCCTTGCATTAACTTAAGAAAGGGTTTTATACAATCTGGCTATAAACCCTTTCTTATTATTTTTGTAACTGCCCAGCCGTAACTACTCAGGCATAGCCAGCTAAGCCACAGGGGACGGTTCCACCGTCTCCCCTTCGGCCTTAAAGCTATGCTTGAAGGGACGTTCGAACCGTCCCCATGGCGCCGTTTATCATTAAGCAAAGACAATAGGCTGAGTAGTTACTTATTTTTAATTATACCTCTGTTCAGAGCTTAGAGCCTGTTTAACAAACAACAGGCCATCTAACCAAAAGCTGACTCGTTCATTTCTTACTTACCATAACCGATTCTTACTTACCATAACCGATTATGTGCCGGTATTGACCTAATCTCATTTAAAATCCTGACTTTCATGTCATTCCAATAAACGCAATTTCAACTGCGGCAAAACCCAAACTGTTATTTTCATAATGCGTTCTGCACTTTCCGGTTCTGCAATTTCCTTCAAAGAAGACTTGACATCGCTTCATTCATAACCGGATAATAGAGGTAGTATGAAATGACTTAAGCCTATAATAAAAAGAAAAGGGTGTTATATATGTCAAAAAAATATCCCCTTCATTTTATATTTATGGTCATTCTTTTCGTGGCGTTTTTAACTCTTATCGGCTGCACTACGGAAGAAGAAGCCTTTGAAATGGATACGGATGAAGAATTCCAACAGGCTTTAGAAATCGCAGTGGAAAGATTTTTAAGAAATGATGATCCAAACACCATTATAAATGATCTTAACAAATTATTTGCTGAACGCTACTCCGAAGAGGAGATTGAAGCATATCTATCAGCCAGGGTCGAAGAAGAAATGGCAGAAATTGAGACCCAACGTGAAGAACTGGAACAAAGAATAGCCGAAGCAGAAAAAAATGCCAATGAGCTTAAGTCTAGATTGGAAGACAAACTGGACGAAGAAGCTTTTGAAAAAACAAATGAAAATTTAAAGCCATTATATGATTGGCTTGAAAAGCTGGATGATAAGATCGAAGAAGCATCAGATCCCGGCCGGATAGTTGAATTAATGGAAGAAAAAATCAACACCTACAATCAACTATCATCAATAATTACAGATAAATTAGATTCCCAAAAGGAGAGTTCAAATAGCAGCAACCAGGAGAAAAATGATTATCTTGAATATTACCACTCCATTGAGTACATCCTTGAAAAAGAAGAAGCCGTTTTAGCAGACTATGAAAGAGTAACCGGAGATAATTACATTAGCGATCAGGTCATTCATGATCAATTAAGAAAATCCATTATATCTGAAGCCAGGGATCTATATGATCAACTAAGACGGGTACGGGTCGGCGATAGTAAAATTGAAAACCTCCATGAAACTTATACAAAAGCCTGGGATTTGAAAAGACAAGGCTTTATGAAACTGGCTGAAGCCATACAGATCAATGATAGTGTCAGAAAAGCAGATGCTGAAGATCTGATCGAAGAAGGATCACGCTTGAGAGAAGAGTTTCATAATGAACTTGAACGTTTGCTTTAGAATCACCAGGAAGAAATAAGGCCCAACAGAAAAGAAGGTTGGATTAATTATAATAAATGAAAGGATGATAAAAATGGGCTTTGCTCTCTCCAAACTGCAATTGAAAAGCTTGGCTTTTGAAGCACTCGGCAAAATTCCCAGAAAACACACCGGAGAAGGTGAAGATGTTTCTCCGGCCCTGGAATGGTCTAACGCTCCTGATGGCACGGCTTCTGTTGCTGTAATATGTCACGATCCCGATGCTCCCCTGGTCTTACCGGGAACCTATGGATTTGTCCATTGGGTCCTATATAACATTCCCGGTTCGGTGACCACCCTAGAAGAAGCAACGCAAGATTATACTGCCGGGATAAATGATGCTAAAAAACAAGGTTACATGGGTCCTATGCCACCTGAAGGGCACGGCATCCATCATTACTTTTTTTGGGTGCTGGCCTTAGACAAAGAGCTTAACCTGGAGCCGGATTTGAACATGTGGCAGCTGCTGGAAAAAATTGAGCCTCATGTAATCGGCATGAACCGGCTGGTGGGCACCTATGAAAGATAACTTGAATTACTTTTCACTCTTGTTTCCTGCAACACTTTAAATCGTAATTTCTTACCGAGTAAAACACATCCTAAGCTGTCAAAAGAGCTGTCTCGCTACCGAACCGAGACAGCTCTTTTGCGTTAATTACGCTTTTGGTTTTTAAAGGTTATCATTCTAAAGTGTTAACCCTTATTTTACTCTTTTTTCACCTTGCTTCCATGCTTATTAGCGATTTTATTTTAGTACCTGTTCTTATAAAGTAGGATTAAAAGAAACCGTCTACTTAGAAGCAAAAGATAAATAAAACGTATTCCCCAGTTTGTCCTGTAGCAGTTTGTTGTATCACTTAAACTATTATTCCAAGCAAAACGGATATTTACAAAGGCCGGGGAGATCTTCAAAACAGGTTAAATAAAAGTATGAGAGTAGAAAGCGGCAAATCAGTTAAAAGTATATTTAGTTTCAACATTGTAAATAGCTGTCTAAAGTAAAAAACCGACCTAAGAGGTGTTAAAAATGAGATATGCTGAAACCGGTTATAACCTGGAAATTGACCTGTCCAGCGGAAACATTGAAAAAATTGAAACCGACCCGGCGATAACGGAACTGCACCTGGGGGGGCTGGGGACCAATGCCCGGATTTTATGGGACCGGGTCCCACCCGAAACGGCCCCCCTTTCCCCGGAGAACCTGCTCATTTTCGGAACCGGCCTGCTGGCCGGTACACCGGCGCCCGGCGCCAACCGAACCATAGTAACAACCTATTCACCCCAGACCCTTTTATTGGCCTACTCGATGATGGGAGGCTTTTGGGCCCCTGAGCTGAAACATGCCGGATACGATAAAGTTATATTCAGCGGCCGTTCGCCCGAACTGGTTTACCTCTGGATCAATAACGACCAGGTGGAAATACGCGACGCCTCCCACCTGCAGGGTAAGGGCGTGGTGGAAACCGAAGAACTGATCAAACGCGAATTAGAGGACCAGGATATCCAGATTGCCTCCATAGGGCTGGCCGGAGAAAATACCGTTTATTATGCTTCCATAGAGCACGCCCGTTCCAGCGCCAGCCGGGCCGGAATCGGGGCTGTTATGGGCTCCAAAAATTTAAAGGCGGTAGCGGTCCGGGGAACAAAAGATATCAATATCGCCCAGCCGAAAAAATTTATCGGTCTGTGCAACGAAGTTCTGGATTATATCCAGTGGCGGGCTGAAAATCCGGTCAAAAATGTCCCGCCCATTTTAGCGGGGCTCGGTTCACCGCAGGAAATGGCCATCCACGATGAAGCATGGCACACCACGGCCTTCTCCTGGGGCAATGCCCGCTACAGGAGGAAGGGTTTCTGGACCGAAGAAGTGGAAGAAGAATGGTCCAATATCCAGGACAGCGCTGTGCAGCGGCTGATCAGCTGCTACAACTGCCCCATGAAATGCGGGGCCATCATAGCCTACCCGAGCCTGGAACTTTCAAAGTATATGATGAAATGCTATTCGAAGCTTACTTACGTGATGGGCGCCATGGTCGACGACCTTGATTTTGGTTTCAGAATTGCCGGGTTGGCCCAGGGTTACGGGGTAGACTCCTACACCGCCCCGCAGGTAATGGCCTTTGCCATTGAGCTTTATGAAAACGGCATATTAACCGACGAGGATTTGCCGGATTTCCCCCCTGATAGTGAAGGCCGGTTTTTCTACCTCCTGGAAAAAATTGTCCACCGGGAAGGAATTGGCGATGTCCTGGCCAACGGTGTTTACTGGGCTGCCCGCCAGATCGGAAAAGGAGCGGAAGCTTACGACAGCAATACCATCAAGAAACACGAACAGATCCCCATCAAGCTGAGCATGTTAAACCCGATTTTCTTCCTGCTGCACTCGACGGGAGAGAAAATAAATATTACCCAGATTGAAGGCCAGCTGCCCCAGGCTCCCTTCCCGGAAAAAGAAGACCGGGAAGAGTTTGTCAAGGACTGGATCCAGGCTCCAAGCGAAAATATCAAGGACTTTTTCGTCAAGTGGGAGCCGCGGGGAGAATACGCCTTCCCCTACTTCCCCGATTTCCAGACCGCCTGCGAGCTGGTTGAATGGCAGGAAACGATGCACTATATCGATGACTCCACCGGCATCTGCGCCGGGCTGTCATCCTTTCCCATCAAACCGCCTTATCACATCCACAACCTGCCCACCCTGATCTCCGCCGGGTCCGGGCTGGAAGTTGATAAAGAAAAGCTGTGGAACAAAATTGTCAAAAGAAACCGCTCCCTGCTCAGGGCCATTAACTCCAGGAGGGGCCTGAGGCGAAAAGACGATCGGCCCCCGGAAGATCACTGGAAGAAGCGGTTCCCCGAACACGAAGCTAAATTACTTGATGAATATTACAAGTTTAAAGGCTGGAACGAGGAAGGAATCCCGACCAGGGAAACCCTGAAATCTCTGGACCTGGACTTTGTCGGGGAAGATTTAGAAAAGCGAGGGATATATAACCATGGCCAAAGTGAAAAAGAAAGTTAAGGTTATCAATATTGACCTTGAAAAATGCAACGGTTGCCGGGCCTGCGAAGTAATTTGCTCCGCTTTCCACGCGCCCGAAAAATACAGCTTGAACAACCCGGCCCGGTCCCGCATCCGTATGATCCGCAAACCGCTGGATGATATTTATCTTCCCGTTTATGCGGGCGAATATACCGCATCCGAATGCATGGGCAGGGACAAGTATGTTATCGACGGCAGGGAATACGACGAATGCGACTTTTGCCGGGCTTCCTGCCCCTCAAGAGACGCCTTCAAGGAGCCTGATTCCGGCCTGCCCCTTAAGTGCGACATGTGTGAAGATGACCCAGCGCAGGAAGAACCCCTTTGTGTTAAATGGTGCTTATCGGACGCCCTCACTTACGAAGAACGGGAAGAGGAAGTGGAAGAGGAAGAAGAGCAAGCCCAGGATCTAACCCAGGAGGAAATGGAGAAAGGCTTAAAAGCTTTAGCCGATAAGTACGGCCTGGATGAAGTGGCTAACAGCATGGCCCGGATGTTAAAGAAGGAATAAATAGACCACGGCGAAAGAAGGGATTACTACATCGTGGATACTGAAACTCCAATCAAAGAGGTTATTGAGGAAATAAAAGAATTTGGCGGCGAGGCCGTAAAGTACTGCTACCAGTGCGGAAAATGCGATACCCTGTGCCCCTGGAATAAAGTGATCAATTTTAGTATCCGCAGGCTGATCCGGGAAGCGGCTTTCGGGATCCCCGAAATCGAACTGGAAGAAGTGTGGCGCTGCACCACCTGCGGGAAATGCCCCCAGGAATGCCCCAGGGACGTCAAACAGATCGACGACGTGGTGGCCATGCGCCGCATTGCCGCCGAATACGGTGTTTCTTCCACCCTGTTAAAACCGGTCCGTTCAGCCAGCGCCAGCCTGGCCGCGGAAGGCAATCCCTTTGTCCAGGACCGCTCCAAACGGGCCGACTGGGCGGAGGGCCATAATGTCAAACCATTTGACGAAACGATGGAAATTCTATATTTTCCCTGCTGCTATGTATGCTATGACCAGCGATTGATGGAAATTGCCCGGGCTACAGCCGGGATCCTCAATAAGGCCGGGGTAGAATTCGGCATCCTGGGCACCGAGGAAAACTGCTGCGGAGAAAGTATCCGCAAAACAGGCAACGAAGATGTTTTCAAAACCCTGGCCCGGGAAAATATCAAAACTTTTATCGATCACGGGGTGAAAAAAATTCTTGTCTCTTCGCCGCACTGCTACCACACCTTTAAAAATGAGTACCCCGAGTTCAAGGCCAACTTTGAGGTGGTCCATATCTCGGAATATTTAAATGAACTGATCAAAAAAGGCCGCCTTAAAATAAACGGCGAGTATAATAAAAGGGTTGCCTATCATGACCCCTGCTACCTGGGCCGGCACAACGGCATTTATGATCCGCCCAGGGAAATATTGCAGGCAATCCCCGGCCTGGAATTTTGCGAGCTTTACGAGGCCCGGGAAGAAAGCCTCTGCTGCGGCATGGGCGGCGGCAGGATCTGGATCGACACCAAGATGTCGGAGCGCTTTTCCAACCTCCGGCTGGAGCAGGCTATCGAGATTGGGGTCGAGGTGCTGGCCACTGCCTGCCCTTACTGCGTTGATGCCCTGGAAGAAAGCAGGTCGGGCCTGAATTATGAAGAAACTATTTTGGTTAGAGATATCACTGAAATTATTAATGAATTAAGCTGATCTTTAACCTGAAACCTGGCGAGGTGAAATATATTGGATCAGATGATGGAACTAAAAGGCGAACAGCTGCTTAAAAGTCTTGCCGGCGGTAATTTCGGAGACGTCATGGTGGTCGGCGGAGGGGTCAGCGGGATCCAGGCTTCCCTGGACCTGGCCGCAGTGGGCTTCAAGGTTTACCTGGTTGACAGGGCTCCCGCCATCGGGGGCCACATGGCCCAGCTGGATAAAACCTTCCCCACCAATGACTGTTCGATGTGAATACTCTCGCCCAAGCTGGTCGAGGTCGACCGGCACACCAACATCGAAGTCATTTCCTATACTGAAGTTGACAGCGTAGAGGGGGAAGCGGGTAATTTCAGGGTCAGGCTGAGGAAAAAGCCCCGCTATATCCGGGAAGACAAGTGCACCGGCTGCACCGTGTGCACAGAATACTGCCCGGTCCAGTACCCAGATGAATTTAACCAGGATATTTCGAACAACAAGGCTATCCATATCTATTACTCTCAGGCCATACCTTTGATAACTTACATTGATGAAAACTGCCTCTACTTAAAAGAGGGGAAATGCCTGATTTGCGAGGCGGTCTGTCAAAATGAAGCGATAGATTTCAGCCAAACTGAAGAAATAATGGAAATTAATGTCGGGGCGGTAATTTTAGCCCCCGGTTATGAAGAATATGATCCCATGATCAGGGGAGACTATGGAGCCGGAAAGTACGAAAACGTGGTCTCCAGTATGGACTACGAGCGGCTAACCGATTCCACCGGCCCTTACGAGGGGCAGGTCCTGCGCCCTTCGGACCTGGAGCATCCCCGTAAAGTGGCCTGGATCCAGTGTGTTGGCTCCAGGCAGGTCAACCCGCCGGGAGCCAACAGCTACTGCTCTTCGGTATGCTGTACTTACACCCAGAAACAGGTCATTTTAACCAAGGAGCATGACCCGGAAACCGAATGCACCGTTTTCCACAACGATATCCGTTCCTACGGCAAAGATTTTGAAAGGTTTTACCAGAGGGCGGAAGAAATGCCGGGGGTCAGGTTTTTCAGGAGTTATGTGTCAGTGGTCAGAGAAGATCCGGAAACCAAAAACGTGACTATAAAATATACCACCCCCGAGGAGGGGGTAAAAGAAGAAGAATTTGACCTGGTGGTTCTGTCAGTAGGCCTGAGCCCGCCGCCGGATGTAGAAGGGCTGGCTAAAAAGTTCGGGCTCGAATTAAATGACCACGGTTTTTGCAAAACCAACCCGGTCAACCCCATAGAAACATCGCGTCCGGGCTTCTACATCAGCGGGGCATTCCAGGGCCCGCTCGATATCCCCGAATCGGTAGTTACCGCCAGCGGCGCCGGATCACAGTGCGGCGAACTGCTAAATTACCGCAAAGGCGACCTGTCCGTGGAAAGGGTCTACCCGCCGGAAAAAGACGTTTCCCTGGAAGAACCGCGGATCGGAGTCTTTGTCTGTCACTGCGGGGCCAATATCGGCCGAGTGGTTGATGTCCCTTCAAATGTCGAGTACGCATTAACCCTGCCCAATGTTGTATATGCCCAGGAACAGCTTTTTTCCTGCGCCACCAACAGTGCCGAAGAAATAACCGAAAAAATCAAGGAAGAAAATCTCAACCGGGTTATCGTCGCCGCCTGTTCCCCGAGAACCCTCGAGATGCTTTTCCGGGACACCCTGAGGGAAGCGGGCATCAACCAGTACTATTACGAGATGGCCAATATCAGGGAACATTGCTCCTGGGTCCATCCCAAGCAAAAAGATGAAGCCACTCAAAAAGCGAAAGATATCATCAGGATGGCCGTGGCAAGGACCCGCTACCTGGAACCGCTGATGGAGATCGATCTGCCGGTGGACAAAAGGGCCCTGGTAGTTGGGGCCGGCGTAGCCGGGATGACCTCTGCCCTGTCCATTGCCGAACACGGCCACCATGTCTACCTGGTGGAAAAAGAACCCGTCCTCGGGGGAACGGCCAGGAAAGTTTATGACACCCTGGAAGGCCTTGATGTCCAGGAATTCCTGCGCGATCTGATCGAAAGAGTCTACCGGCATCCCCTGATCCATGTTTATACCGGGGCCGAGATTACCGGGACTGCCGGTTACATCGGCAACTTTGCGACCAAAGTCCAGTCCGGCCGGGGCAGCGTCGAGATAAAACACGGGGCCACGGTGATCGCAACCGGGGCTGACGTTTACACTCCCACCGAGTATCTCTACGGTGAAGACGAGCGGGTTATGACCCAGCTGGAACTGGAAGAAAAAATTACCACCGGAGACGAAATAGTGGCCCATGCAGAAAACGTGGTCATGATCCAGTGCGTGGGCTGCAGAAACGAGGATCGCAATTACTGCAGCCGGATCTGCTGCAACGAATCAGTCAAAAATGCCCTGACTTTAAAAGAAAAGAACCCCGATCAGGATGTCTACATCCTTTTCAGGGATATGAGAACTTACGGTTACAACGAAGACTATTACCGGGAAGCCGCCGACAAAGGGGTCGTATTTATCCGCTATGAACCCGGACAGGAACCGCAGCTTGAACCGGCCGAAGAAGAAGGGCGCCCGGTTTTAAAAGTGACCCTGCCCGATTACGTGCTGCAAAAAAATATCGAAATAGATGCCGACCTCATCGCCCTGGCCGCTGCGGTTATTCCTTCCGCCGGGACCAGGAAAATAGAAAATCTATTCAAGGTGGGCCTGAACCCGGATGGCTTTTTCAAGGAAGCGCATGTCAAGTTAAGGCCGGTGGAGTTCGCCGCTGAAGGAGTCTATCTGTGCGGTATAGCCCACTACCCCAAACTGATTACAGAAACTGTCAGCCAGGCTTTCGGCGCCGCCGGCAGGGTCCTGGCCCTGCTTTCAAACGACATTGTCACCGCTTCCGGGGCGATATGCGAAGTGGAAGAAAACAAATGTGTTACCTGCGGGGCCTGCATCGATGTCTGCGCCTACGGGGCCATAGCATTCCAGGAAACAGAAACCGGCCTTACGGCGGCCGTAAACCCGGTCCTGTGCAAAGGAGACGGTCTCTGCAATGCCGTCTGCCCAACAGGTGCAATCCAGTTAAAACACTTTACCGATGAGGAGCTGCTCAGTCAAATCGATGCGGCCGCTCCCGAAGAAGAAAGCGCAGATAAAAAAGAAGCGGCCGTTTAAAAACAGATAAACGGCGGTAAAGGTGAATATACTAAACCAGGAGGTGGCGGCGGATGAGTGAAAAGCACACATTCAAACCGAAAGTAATTGGCTTCGTATGCCAGTGGTGAGGATATGGAGCTGCGGACTTGGCTGGAGTTTCCAGACTACAATATACAACTGAAATCAGGCTGATTCGGGTCATGTGCAGCGGGCGGATCGATCTGTCCCACCTGTTCAGGGCCTTTTCGAACGGGATGGACGGCGTGTTCATCGGCGGCTGTCACTTAAAAGAGTGCAACTATGTTACCCAGGGTAATTACCATGCCCTGAACCTGGTCTTATTGAGCAAGCGGATTATGAAACATATCGGGCTGAACCCCGACCGCTTGAGGATAGAATTTATGTCTTCCGGCGAAGGGAACCTGTTTGCCCGGGCTGTGGATGATTTTGTAAAAACGGTCAGGGAAGCGGGGCCGCTCGGCATCAGTGAAGGGCTGGACCGGGAAACCCTAAAGCTTAATATAAAAGCTGTTTCCAAACTGATCCCTTATATCAGGCTGGTAGAAAGCGAAAGGTTAAGGGGCCATTTTGAAACCCAGGATCAGTTTAAAGCCTTTTATAACAGCGAGGAATTTGAAAGACTTTTTAAAGAGTTGATCGCCGATAAACTGGCCATCAGCCAGATCATGTCCCTTTTAAAGGAAAAACCCTTATCCACCGGGGAAATTTCGGAAATCCTGGGCCTTAGTCCATCCGATATATCAAAACACCTGAAGAATTCGGCCAAGCAGGGATTAGTCAGGTATGAAGAAAACCAGAAACGCTTCGCTTTATGAGGGATTAGTTGAAATTATGTTGATCAGGGCATGATCAGGATCAAGGAGGAAATCATATAGAGGCCATGGATATCAATAGAATTGATCAAATCATAGACCGGCATAACTGTGAAGCCAGTTCCTTAATCCAGGTTTTACTGGAAATTCAAAGCGAGAACCACTGGCTGCCCAAACAGGTCCTGGAGAGGATCAGCGAAAGGTTAGAGGTGCCCTTATCCCGGATCCAGCATATTGCCACTTTTTACAAAGCCTTTAGCCTTGTGCCCAAAGGCCGTAATGAAATTCACATCTGCATGGGTACTGCCTGCCATGTTCGCGGAGCCCAGAACATTCTCAGCGCCGTGGAAGACCTGACCGGCATAAAACCCGGCGAAACAGACCTGGATTTAAAATTCAGCCTGGAGACCGTAAACTGCCTGGGATGCTGCGCTCTGGGGCCGGTGATGGATGTTAATGGGCAGATTCACGGTAATCTCTCGCCGGCTGATACCGAAGAAGCGATAAAAAAATATGAGTGAGGGAAATCTATGCCACGGATAAATTCACCTGATGAGCTGGAAAAAGTCAGAAATGATATATTATCCCAAAAAGATTCAAATAAACCCTGTATTTCTATATGCGCCGGCACCGGTTGTCTCGCCTGTGGGGCAGCCGAAGTAATTGCCGCCTTTAAAGAAGAACTAAATAAACAGGGTCTGGAGGTCGATATCGATACCAAAGGGACCGGTTGCCCCGGTTTTTGCGAAAGAGGCCCCATCCTGGTCATTTATCCTGAAGAGATCTGTTATCTCCAGGTTAAGCCTGAAGATGTACCTGAAATCATTGCTCAGACCATTAAAGAGAAAAAAGTTTTAGAGCGCCTTCTTTATCTTGATCCAACTACAAATGAAAGTGCAACCAGGGAATCAGAAATTCCTTTTTACAATAATCAGGAACGAATTATTATCAGTAATAATATTAAAATTGATTCTAAGCGCATTGAGGATTATCTGGCTATCGGTGGTTACTCTGCTTTGGCGAAAACTCTTTTCCAGATGACTCCTGAGCAGGTGCTGGAAGAAGTTAAAAAAACCAATCTGAGGGGTAGAGGAGGTGGCGGTTTTCCGGCAGCATTAAAGTGGGAAGGATCACGGAATGCCCCTGATCCTGAAAAATATGTAATTGTCAATGCCGACGAAGGTGATCCAGGAGCCTTCATGGACAGAGCATTGCTTGAAGGAAACCCGCATTTAATCCTTGAGGGCTTAATGATTGGTGCTTATACTATCGGCGCCCGTAAAGGTTATATTTATGTCCGGCAGGAATACCCCCTGGCAGTAGAAAATGTGACCATCGCCATCAGGCAGGCTGAAGAATACGGTTTTTTGGGAAATAATATTCTTGGTTCCGGTTTTGATTTTACCGTCGAGGTTCATCAGGGCGCAGGCGCATTTGTCTGCGGTGAATCAAGTGCCTTGATGACCGCACTGGAAGGCAAGACAGGGGAACCCAGGCCGAAATATATTCGCTCCAACATCAGGGGCCTGTGGGAAAAACCAACCGTTCTAAACAATGTTGAAACCTGGGCCAACGTGCCTTTGATCATCAATAATGGCGCCGACTGGTTTAACAGTCATGGAACAGATAGTAGCAAGGGAACAAAAATCTTTTCCCTGGTAGGTAAAATCAATAATACCGGCCTCGTAGAAATTCCGATGGGCATGACCCTGCGGGATATTATTTATAAGGTCGGCGGTGGTATTCCGGAAAATAAAAAATTTAAAGCTGTCCAGACCGGTGGTCCCTCCGGTGGATGTCTGCCCGACAGTATGTTGGACTTAGAGGTTAGTTTCGATGAGCTGATCAACGCCGGATCAATGATGGGCTCCGGCGGGATGATTGTTATGGATGAGGATACCTGCATGGTCGATGTGGCCAGGTACTTTTTAGATTTCCTAACCGATGAATCCTGCGGCAAATGCGTGCCCTGCCGCGAGGGCGTCAAGCAAATGTTGAAAATCCTGACCAATATTACAAAAGGCCAAGGCAAAGAAGGCGACCTTGAACTTTTAGAACAGCTGAGCGAGGTAGTCCAGGAAATATCCCTTTGCGCCCTGGGGCAGACTGCTCCCAATCCATTCCTCAGCACTTTGAAATATTTCAGAGAGGAATACGAAGCGCATATCGAGGGGAAAAGATGCCCGGCTCTCTACTGTAAAGAATTAATTTCCTACTATATTGACCCGGAAAAATGCCAGGCCTGCATGGCCTGCCTTAAAAAATGCCCTTCAGATGCCATTATAGGCGGTAAGAAAACCATCCATATCATTGATCAGGATAAATGCACCAAATGCAATACCTGTATCGATGTTTGCCCACCCCGCTTTAAGGCGGTGAGAAAAATTTCCGGCGAGCCCGTCCCGCCTCCTATTCCTGAAGAAGAAAGAACCATTACCAGGGGGAGTAAAGAAAAATGAGCAAAATCCTGTTAAAAATTGACGGAAAAGAAATCGAAGCAGAAGAAGGCATGACTCTCCTGGAGGCAGCCCGGGACGGGGGTATTGAAATCCCGGCCCTCTGTCACCACGAAAAACTCGAACCCTACGGAGCCTGCCGGATCTGCACGGTGGAAGCAGAAAAAAACGGCCGTTCGAAGCTTGTCGTTTCCTGCGTTTACCCGGTCGAAAAAGGGCTGAACGTAACAACCAGGTCCGAAAAAATTGACCGGGTCCGCAAAACAATCCTGGAACTGCTTTTATCCCATGCCCCCGATTCTGAAAAACTCCTGGAGCTGGCCGCAGAATACGGTGCCAACAAAGATCGCTTCGAGAAGGAACCTTCATTTTGCATTCACTGCGGCCTTTGCGTGCGCTACTGCGCCGAAATAAAGGGGAAATTTGCGGTTGGCTTTATCAACCGGGGATCCAGGCGCGAGATAAACTTTATCCCGGAACTGGCCGCTACCGAGTGCTGGAATTGCAAGGAATGCTTTCCCCTGTGCCCGACTTCGGCCCTGCAGGCTGCCTATGTATTTACAGAAGCCCAGTTTTCCGAAAATCCTGCTTTCGAAGCCAATTCAGGCAAGAAAAATTAAACTTGGTTATTTTTCCTGGAAGGCAAGTTCAATCATATAAACGCCGGAAGAAAATTTCTTGTCCGTTATATGGCCGGTTTTTTCCAGCAGGTGCAGAACATGCTTGTTGTCAGGCAGGATCTCGGCCGTAAAGCCGGTCAGACCCTGCTTCTGGGCAATATTGGCCAGGTAAGACAGGAGCTCGGAACCAAGGCCCTGACCCTGGTAATCATCCCTGATCACCAGCGCTACCTGGGCGGTCAGGGTCCCCTCCAGGATTACATACTGGCCCACCCCGATCGCAATCTCGGCCCCTTCATGCTCAATGGTGGCCAGGATCACCATTTCACGGGTATAATCGATCACCAGGAACAGATCCTGCAGCATATCGCGGGGCATATCTTCGCGCCGCGATAAAAAGCGATTATACCTGGTTTTCTCCGATAAGCTGTAAAAGAAATCTTTCAGGATAGGTTCATCACTGATTTTCACCGGGCGCATGAAAAATTTTAGGCCCGCTTTAGTCGTCCTCCGCGTTTCCAGTTCAGCGGGATACTTGCCTTTTTCCCCGGGCACATAAGCCTGATCTTTGTATATTAAAGCTGCTTCTTTTGCTTCCTCGATCAACCAGGGCTGGAAAGATGGATGAGCAATGGATATCAAGGCCATGGCCCTCTCCCTGACGTTCTTGCCGTGCAGGTAAGCGATGCCGTATTCTGTGACCACGTAGTGGATATCTCCCCGGGTCAAAGTTACACCAGCTCCCTCCCGGAGGAAAGGAACAATCCTTGACAGTTCACCATCCCGGCTGGTTGAAGGCAGAGCCAGGATACTCCGGCCCCTTTTGGCCAGCACCGCTCCTCGCATAAAATCAGCCTGGCCGCCAATGCCGCTAAAAAAATACCGGCCCAGAGATTCAGCCGTGGCCTGACCGGTCAGATCTATTTCCAGGGCCGTATTTATAGCCACTATATTCTTGTTCATGGCAATGTTGACTGGATCATTGGTATAATCGATGGTCCTGAATTCTATAGCCGGATTGTCATCGAGATAGCGGTAAGTATCTTTGCTGCCAATACAAAAAGAAGCAACGGTTTTATCGCGGTCAACGGTTTTCCTGGAGTTGTTAACCACACCTCTCTTCATCAAGTCGATAATACCGTCACCCAGCAGCTCTGAATGAATGCCAAGATCTTTTTTATGCCTGAGGTTAGAGAGGATTGCATTGGGCAACGCCCCGTAACCGACCTGGATTGTATCACCATCGTCAATAATCCTGGATACATACTCGCCTATATTTTTGACTGCTTCCAGAGACGGTTTGGAGGCCTCATTCTCAAGGAGCGGCTCATCATGAGGCACCAAAAAATCTACCTCATCGATATGGATAAAAGTATCTCCGTGAATTCGGGGCATTTCCTTATTTACCTGGGCAATAATTATAGAAGCATTTTCAACCGCAGTTTTAGTAATATCAATACTGATACCCAGGCTCATGAAACCGTGTAAATCCGGTGGTGAAACCTGAACTAAGGCTATATCGACCGGAACCAGCTTTCGTTTGAAAAGATCTGGAATATCAGAAGCAAAAATGGGCGTATAATCGGCAAGGCCCCTGTTTACCGCTTCCCTTGCGTTTTCTGCAATGAAAAATGTGTTATGGCGAAAATTTTTCCTGAATTTTCGATCTGTATAAGGCGCCACTCCGAGAGTCCAGACATGAAGAATTTCAGCATCAAAAAAAGCCTTGGGGTTTGATTCCACGAATTTAATCATAGCCTGAACCAGGTACTGCGGTTCTCCGCAGGCCGTGCCGATAAAAATCCGGTCACCGGCATGGATATTGCTGAAAATTTCATCCTCAGGCACAAATTTTTCCGGATATTTTTCTTTTAATTTTTCAAGAGAAGCTTTTCTTACTCCACTTTCTGTCTTATCGCCCTTGTTTTCCTCTGCTTTGCGGTACTTCCCATCCCCGGCTCTCATATAGTTTACCTCCTCATATCGCTCCAGGGTTTAGCATAGCGCCTGATAATATGAAAATACGCTCAATTTCTTGACCTATTACCATTCGCTGCTACTGTTATTTTAACATAACATTAGATCCTTGAAACAAGTGACATCCTCACGGGGTCAGTAGAACCCATGCATCCTGGTAGTTCAGGACAACAGAACGGTATTCGGTCCTTTAATTCGCGCCAGACACGGGATTAAAACTACATCTGGCGATACTGAGCATGTTGCTCAGATCCTGCCACAGGGTATAATTATCGTTCTTTAAGAAATTTAAAAAAGAATTGATATTACAATCTGTCTTGAAACCACACTTTGGACAATCACATACTCTCATTTTTGGGGTATTTGATTGACCAGACGATATGATACCAAATATTATCAAACCTTGAGCCATAACATACAGCCTTTATTCCGGCTTTTATCTCGAAGTCGATAGACCCCAAAAATTCCCGCCGGAGATTCTAAAATAAAGATATTTGCTCAAAACCGCAAGGCCCTGTTTTGTAGCAAAAAGAAAGCTGCCTTTCGGGTAGAAATTGCAGTTACTCGGCTTCAGATCTTCGCCCGGGCTTCCTTCATGATAAGTTCATTATTTGTTCTCGCCCGGTGGCTGGTTTCGGGCCGACTACTCCGCTTAGGCTTTGCCTCGCCGGCAAATTTAAACCTTCACTTAATGCTTGGCCTTTGTTTTAATCAAAATGATTACTGGTTTAGGCCTTTAAAGCTAAAATTCTGCGCAAATTTGGCAAGATATTTTTAGCGATCCCTGAAACGCTGGTGTACATTCTTATTATAAGGGATCTTTTTAAAAACAAATTTTTATGGAACTGGCCCGTCCAGGTTAGGTTTTGAGTTAAGTTCTGGTTTTGGGGTTGAAATAAATCTGTATAATATAGTAATAATAATTCTTAATAATAGCAGGAGTTATTATTAATGTAGAGAATAATATATAAAAAGGAGGTTTTAATATGACGGTAAAAGTAGGTCAGGCAGCCCCTGATTTTGAAGCTAATGCCTATGTAGATGGCGGTTTTAAACAAATTAAGCTTTCCGATTATAAAGACAAATGGGTGGTGCTGTGTTTTTATCCTGGCGATTTTACCTTTGTCTGACCAACTGAGTTGGCGTCAGTTGCCGCCAGGTATAAAGAACTGCAGGATCTGGGCGTTGAAGTGCTTTCATGCAGCGTAGACAGCCAGTTTACTCACAAGGTTTGGCAGGAAGTAGAATTATCCAAGATGGTTGATGGTGGCGTGCCATTTCCCATGCTTTCTGATACAGGAGGTAAAATAGGCACTTTGTATGGTGTATACGATGAAGAAGCTGGCGTAAATGTAAGAGGCCGCTTCCTAATTGACCCGGATGGCAAAATCCAGGCTATGGAAATCCTTACACCCCCAGTCGGCCGGAATTTTTCCGAATTAATTCGGCAGGTACAGGCCTTCCAGCATGTGCGTGCAACTGGAGAACCGACTCCAGCCGGCTGGCAGCCGGGCAAGAAGACCCTGAAACCCGGCCCGGAACTGGTAGGTAAAGTTTGGGAAACCTGGAAGATTGGTGATTAATAGCAGAGGAGAGAAGAGAAATGTTTAAATTTTACTGTTTTCCGACTTGAAATACTTGCCGTAAAGCGAAAGCGTGGCTTTCAGATAATAATGTGGATTTTGAATATCGGGATATATTAGAACTGCCCCTGATAAAAGAAGAGCTAGACGAGTTGGCTAAACTTGGCTCAACAAGCATTAAAGATCTACTAAATCCCGGCAGTAAAGGATTTAAAGAGCTGAAACTGGATCTGGATATGATCAATGATCAAGAAGCGGCGGAATTAATTAAAAAGAATCCCAAAATAATGAAAAGGCCGTTACTAACTGACGGGAAAAAACTGGCTCTCGGCTTTAAAATAGAAGAATATGAAGCCCTGATCCGGTGATTATTGAATCCAGGAGCTGCCAGGCTTGTAAATAAGTTATCATGGACTGGTAATGCTGGAAATCAATGCTGAATAAAAAATTTATAACTAACACTCCAGCGAAACTTATGTCGTGAACCAGATCCCGCTAAGCCACGGGGATAGTTCCATCGTCTTCCCTTCGGCCTGCGCTGCGCTTCGGGACGCTCGAACCGCCCTCATGGCAGCGCTTAACTTTAATCTTTCGCTGTAGTACTAAGCTATTTTGTCGTTTATTAGATAGATAAATCGCAGTAAATGTTTTTAAGGCCGGATGTTTGATCATATCCGGCCTTTTTGACATAATATAGCTAAGAATCGCCCGGCGCTATTTATTTTAAGCCGGAGCAGACCTTAATTCTCAGGGGGGGGTTGCAATCGTGAAAAAATATTTTTCCGGAGTCACCATTGAGTGTGCAAGTGGCGATATTGCAGGACAACAAGATATGACAGCGGTGGTTAATGCCGCCAATGCCCGGCTGAAAACTGGTGGGGGGGTGGCAGGTGCACTGCATCAAGCGGCTGGCCCGGGACTTGAAGAGGAGTGCCGGCCACTGGCGCCTATCAAACCCGGAGAAGCGGTGATAACAGGGGGGCATAATTTGCCTAATCGCTATGTTATTCACTGCCTGGGGCCGGTTTATGGACAAGACAAGCCTGAAGAGAAATACCTGGTGGACTGTTATCGTAATGCCCTTAATTTAGCCGAAGAAAAAAAGATTGATTCAATAGCTTTCCCTTCTATTTCGACAGGTGCCTTTGGTTATCCAATGGAAGATGCGGCTTTAATTGCTTTCAGGACTATTAAAGATGTAATATCCAAGCTGCAGGAACTAAAGCATATCCGTTTTGTCCTGCGGGGCGGCCAGGCAATTGAAATTCATCAGCAGTGCATGGATAAAGTTTTTGGCCAGTAGGTTGTTTGAAATGTTATTATGAGATTAAAAACAGGGGAGCTTACCGGTCCGCTAGAGAGTTAATCTGGGTTTTACCGTCTGGCGGATCCGGTTTTCTTCCCCCTTCTTTGCAGGAAGCAGGGGTTATTATTCAATGCATTTAATCGAAGCTCTAATTTTTGGAATCGTTCAAGGTATTTCAGAGTTTTTGCCCATATCAAGCACGGCCCACATAATAATTGCGGAACTCTTGCTCGGGTATAATTTCCCCGGGCTCGCCTTTGAAATTTACCTCCATATTGCTTCTGTTTTTGCAGTAATGCTTTATTTCCGCAATGAATTATGGGCGGTAATTACCGGATTTTTAAGTTATTTCCGTGTAAAAAGCGCAGAAAACAGGGTCCATTTTTTATTTGGTATTTATATCATAATAGCTACAGCTATCACAGGGGTGCTGGGGATAATCCTGAAAAGCCTGGTTGTAGATATCATGAAAACTCCCGGCTTTATTGCGGCGGCCCTACTCGTCACCGGGACGGCGTTGATATTTATCGAACGTTTTAAGGAATACGGTGACCGCAAGGAGGAAAATATGACCTACCTGGATGCAGTGCTGGTCGGTTTGGCTCAAACCGTTGCGGTTTTGCCCGGTATTTCTAGATCTGGTTCTACGGTTATTGTTGCCCTGTGGGCAGGCCTGGAAAGGGAAACAGCGGTTCGCTATTCTTTCCTCCTGGTCATACCGGCCATTCTTGGTTCAACTGTGCTGGCCATTGGAGAAGTATCCCTGGAGATCTGGGTTGCCGTGGGGACCGTTCCCCTGGTTGTTTCTTTTCTGGCCTCATTTATGTTTTCCTGGATTGGCATCGTCTGGCTAATTGATTTCTTAAAAAAAGGCCGGCTATTCTATTTTGCCGTTTATTGCTTTATAATTGCCTTCCTGGTCTACTTTTTTGTCCAGGAAATTCCCCCGACGCTTTAAACAGTAGTTTAATTATTAATAGTATCATTAACAGGCAAGGAGGGTGATCAGGTTTGGATGATATTTCTAAAGGGCTTGAAAAAGCGATCAAGGTTATAAAAATTAAAGTTTCTTCTTCAGAGCAGGAACAACTGCAAAGGGAATTGAAAGAGTTCCTGACCTGGCTTGAGCCGATGCTTTTAGTTGATACCGGTCAAACCGAACAGCAATTCTTCGGCCATGATGCGGTCAATGTGCTTAGGGATGATCATCCCAGGCAAAGCGAATTGGCTGAGCTGCAGGAAGCCGCTCCAAAGTTTGCAGGTGGCTTTTACCTGGTTCCGAAAATCTTAGAGTAATATATCAGGGTGTAGAAAGGGAGATTTGAATTGGAACTACGAAAAACAAGCATTCACCAGGCGGTTGAAGCGGTTCAGCAAGGTGAAATAACCGCTTTTGAGTTGATTGAAAAAACCCTTAAGAATTGTTCCGTGCTCGATGAGGGTTTAAATATATTTAACAGTATAGCCGGGATCGATGCCCTCGAACAGGCTAAGGCGATTGATCAGAAAAATGAAAAGGGCGGAAACCTGCCCCTGGCCGGAATACCGGTTGCAGTTAAAGATGATCTTTGCTATGGAGTATTGCCAACCAGCCTTGGCTCTGCTGCTTTTAACGAATTTATGTCTCCTGTTACAGCAGCGGCGGTGGAAAGGCTAATGGATGCCGGGGCCGTGGTGATTGGCAAAACTAATCTTGATGATATGGGCCAGGGTTCCACTACTTTATCATCACCAGGAGGCCCGACGGTTAACCCCTGGCAGGCTGAAAGGACGGCAGGCAGCGCCGGTGCGGCTGCGGTCGCTACCGGAATCTGTATGTTTGCCTTAGAAAGCGATAGTGGAGGAGCTCAGCGCCAGGGAGCTTCACACTGTGGCGTGGTGGGTTTGCGCCCTACAACAGGAAGGGTTTCCCGTTACGGCCTTAATACCCATTGCAGCTCCTTTGCCAGGGTGGGAATCACTGCTTTTTCCTGTGAAAATATCGCTGGTGTTTTGGATATTTTATCCGGCTTTGATGAACGCGATGCCGCCACGGCTGTTTGCCGGGAGGGCATAACGGAAATAAGCAAAATCCCGAATTCTGATAAACTGACCATCGGTTATCCTGTAAATGCGTTTGATTTTTTGGAGCCGGAATTGAGAGAGGTTTTTGAAAAGGCCCGGGATGAATTTGCAGAGCGAGGCTATAAAATAGCAGAGATAGATTTAGGCCTGCTACGTGAAGGTTTACAGGCCTATTATGTTATCGCCCTAATAGAAGCTTCTTCCAACCATGCTCGTTTTGACGGCATTAGGTTTGGCAAAACCGGAGAATCAGAAATTCTAGAAGAAATGTATCAGCATTCCAGAGCTGAAATATTGGGAAAAGAAGCACGCCGGCGCAGTATTTTTGGTACATATTTACTCAGTAAAGGAAATTATGATCAATACTACCGCCAGGCTTTAAAAGTCTGGAAAATGGTCCGGCAGGAATTTAAAAAAGCTTTTGATCAATGTGATCTGCTAATGCTGCCTGCCGCTAAAAAACTGCCCCGCCTTTTAAACGAAGAATATAGTTTCTTGGACGAATACTTTGAGGATCTTTTTTGTGCCCCGGTAAGCCTGTCCGGGATGCCGGCCTTAACTGTACCTGCCGGGCAAGTCAATCAACTTCCCGTCGGTATGCAGCTGGTTGGCCCTCCCTTCAGCGAAAAAACACTGCTCGCTCTCGGCTCCTGGGACACGGGGACAGGTCCCTTGTCCCAGGAATAGGTAAAATATGGATATGGGCGATGTTTTAATAAAGTAGTGATAATTATATTTAAACTGCTGAATCAGGAATGAAGATTGAAATAATGGGGCGTAGAACAAGCATTAATATATTTGTTGATTATACTTCTTTAATCTTTAAAGTTATTAAACTTTGGACTGAAGCTTTATTAAGCTTTTGCCACTCTGTCTTTTAAATATCTGAAAAAGCAAGGAAACTAATGAGTGGTTTAACGAACAGTAATGAATGAGATTAACAGGGCTATTGAATCTGGGACAAGGGACCTGTCCCCGTGTCCCAAGAGTTTTAGCAATGAAAAGGGTAGTGGGACATGAAAGCTGGGACAAGGGACCTGTCCCCGTGTCCCAGGTATCTAAGGATGAAAGGAAGGTAATTATGAAGTATGAAGTTGTAATCGGCTTAGAGGTTCACGTGGAACTTCTCACTAAGTGTAAATTGTTTTGTTCGTGCCCTAATCGTTTTGTGTCGGAGCCGAATCTTAATACCTGTCCGGTATGCCTGGGTTTTCCCGGAACAATGCCTCAATTAAGCCGGGAAGCATTAAACCAGGCTTTGAAAGCTTCCCTGGCCCTTAATTGCGAGGTAGCCCTTTACAGCTATTTTGACCGTAAAAATTATTTTTACCCGGATATGCCCAAAGGTTATCAGATTTCACAGTATTATATTCCACTGGGCAGCAGAGGACATCTTGAAATTGATGATGATCAGGGCAAACTTAAAAAGATAGGTGTTGGCAGGGTTCATATGGAGGAAGATGCGGGTAAATTAATTCATGAGACTACCGGAGGAATAGCAATTGATTCTTCTATGGTTGACTATAACCGGGCCGGGGTCCCGTTGATTGAGATAGTGAGCGAGCCTGATCTGCGCTCTTCCGGTGAAGCCAAGCGTTACCTGGAAAAGCTAAAAAGTATGATGCAATATGCCGGTGTTTCCGATTGTAAAATGGAGGAAGGCAGCCTGCGCTGTGATGCCAATGTGTCCCTGCGGATGCCGGAAGATGAGGCTTACGGGGTTAAAACTGAGTTAAAGAACATGAACTCATTCCGGGCGGTTGAGAGATCGCTGGATCATGAAATTAAAAGGCAGGCTGAGCTACTCGATCAGGGTGAAAAGGTGATTACCCAGACCTTGCGCTGGGATGAAGATAAACAACAAACCATTGTGATGAGAAGTAAGCTCGAGGCTGATGATTACCGCTGTTTTGCTGATCCTGAGCTGGTTCCCATCGAATTGACAGCGCAGGAGGTTGAAAACGCTCGTCAAAACTTACCGGAAATGGCTGATGAACGGGCCAGGCGTTTTGTGAAAGATTACGGTCTTCCGGGATATGATGCCGGGGTCCTTACCTCTTCCCGCTGCCTGGCTGATTATTTCGAATCTTGCCTGCAGCTTTTTAACAAGCCCAAAGAGGTTAGCAACTGGGTGATGGGTGAATTTTCAGCCCGCCTGAACAATGCCGGGTTGGAAGCGGACCAGGCTTCTTTTACCCCGGAAGATATGGCGGAGCTGCTGAAAATGATTGATAAGCAGGAGATTAGCGGCAAAATTGCCAAGGAGGTACTGGAGAAGGCTTTTCAAAGCGGCAAGAAACCACGCCGGGTGGTGGAAGAGGAGGGTCTGCTCCAGATTTCAGACCAGTCGGAACTGGAAGCAATAGTTGACCGGGTAATCAGCGAGAACCCTGATACGGTGGAAAACTATCGCGGCGGCAAGTCAAAGGCGCTCGGGCACCTGGTTGGCCAGGTTATGAAGGAAACCCGGGGCAAAGCCAACCCCCAGCTGGTTAATGAACTGCTGGTCAAAAAAATTGACGGATAGCAGTCCTTAAAGCTATAAAGCCCCATTGTTTTACCTTACAGGGTAAATTCTTGTACATGAACTGCCCCAGACCTGTTTATTATAAAACAAGCCGTTTGGGGGCAGCTCTTAACTAAAAATTCTCCCAATTACTCCCTGACCTGGTGATAAGCCCATTCCAACCAGGGCATGGCTGCCTGAAGATCTTCTTTATCCACGGTAGCGCCACACCAGAAACGCAAGCCCGGGGGAGCTTCCCGGTAAGAAGCGATATCATAGGCTGTCCCTTCCGTTTCGAGCAGATTGACCATTGTTTTGACCTGCTTGGGGCTTAGATCGGTTTTTAGGCAGACACTGGTATTGGATCTTATCGCTGGATCGGCAGCCAGGAAATCTATCCAGCTGTTTTTTTCAACAAAATTTTCAATAATGCCCAGGTTTTCTTCGCTGCGCCGGATTAATGCAGGCAGGCCTCCAATTTCTTCAGCCCATTTTAACGCATCAAGGTAATCTTCAACACAAAGCATGGAAGGGGTATTGATAGTCGATCCCATGAAGAGATCTTGCAGTACTCTATCACCTTTCTTTAGTCGAAATATCTTAGGCAACGGCCAGGGAGGGTTGTAATTTTCAAGGTGTTTTATCGCGCGAGGCGACAGGATAAGCATACCGTGCGCTGCTTCACCCCCTGGTACTTTTTGCCAGGAAAAGGTGGTTGCATCAAGCTTCTCCCAGGGTAGATCAACGGCAAATACAGCAGAAGTAGCATCACACAGGGTCAGGCCTTTGCGGTTATCAGGAATAAAGTTGCCGTTTGGCACCTTAACCCCACTGGTCGTACCATTCCAGGTAAAAACCAGATCATGTTTGAAATTAAGTTTTGATAAATCCGGTAATGAGCCGTAATCTGCTGCATGGTAGCGGGCTTTTTCCAATTTGAGTTGCTGCCTGATGTCATCAGCCCAGGTTTTTCCGAAGGATTCAAAATGGACCACATCTACCGGTTTGTCACCAAGCAGGTTCCACATGGCCATTTCAAATGCTCCCGTATCTGAGCCAGGAACAATGCCCACCAGATAGTCTTCAGGCAATTTTAGGATTTCTTTGGTCTTAAAGATTGCTTTTTTCAGTTTTTCTTTGCCTACGCTACTGCGGTGCGACCGCCCCAGGGAGGCATCATGGAGCTTTTCCAGGGTGTAACCGGGATGCTTTGCGCATGGCCCCGATGAAAAGTATGGTTTTACAGGTTTCTTTTCGGGCTTTGTAGTCATTAGTGAAAACCTCCGTATCTACTTGAAACATTTCTTTTTAATATGAAAATCATATCTCAGCTCCTTATATAAGTAAATACCGATTGTGTCATTGATAATACGTGATATAATGCAGGTAAACCTAATTGATAATAACTCTCAAAAAGATCAAGCTATGCAAGATTTAAGTTTAGCATTTAAGCAGTAGTAATTTTAGGCTTTCACTGATCATAACTTGTATTTAATTGATGAATGATGAATCATAAAATAGGAGGAAATAACGTGTGGAGAAAAACTTTCACTTTAACAGCTATCCTGTTAATCATTTTATCTTTTATCGGTTGTGCTCCTGATGAAACCGGAATTAATGAAGAAGAGCCGGATCTTAGAATTGTTACCACTATTTACCCCCTGGCCGATATTGCCGGCCGGCTCGGCGGCGGTAAAGTTGAAGTTTCTTACCTGTTACCAGCCGGATCCAGCCCCCACACCTATGAACCAACTGTTGAACAGGCCCGATTAATGGAGCAAGCAGATCTTTTAATATATGTTGGCGCCGATCTGGATAACTGGGCTGTCAATATGACTGATGCAATTGGCCCTGAATTAAACACTATCAATATCTCTGGTAAAGTTGATCTGATTGATGCGGCAGATTACTTCAGGCTTGAAGAAGAGTCAGAAGGCCATGATCATGATCGTGCTGGCTGTGAAGAACATGATGATCATGCTGATCACGATGGCTGTGGTCACGATCACGGTCCCGAAGATCCACATTTTTGGCTTGATCCAGTACTGGTGCGGGATTCGATTTGTCCTGCTATCCATGAAAAACTGATGGAGTTATATCCTGAAGGTAAGGATTACTTTGAGAACAGGCATGAAGAGTACCGACAGGAATTGAATGTCTTAGATGAAGAAATAAATGATGCGGTATCCGGTTTTTCCAGAACAAACTTTATCGCTTTTCATTCGGCCTGGCAGTATTTCACCCGACGCTACGGTCTGGAGGAGGTAGCAGTTATTGCCCAGTTTCCCGGCCAGGAACCGTCAGCGGGTTGGATAGCTGAACTGGTAGATCTGATCAGGGAAGAAGAGATTGGAGCCATTTTTACAGAACCGCAGTTTTCGCCCGAATTGGCTGAAAGAATAGCAGAAGAAAGCGGAGCAGAGGTCATGATTATTGATCCCCTGGGGGGAGAAGGTGTTCCAGGGCGCGAATCATATTTGGAGCTGATGCGATTTAATCTGTCCGTGTTTAAAGAAGCGATGGAATAAACCATAAAGTGAGGCGGATATGTATTTTGGATGAAGTAGTTAAGGCTGCTAACCTGACCGTCAATCTGGGCGGGAAAACCGTTCTCGAAGATATTACATTTTTAGCTATAAGCGGTGAGATGACCGGTGTGATCGGTCCAAACGGAGCCGGTAAGACCACCCTTTTGCGGGCAGTGCTGGGGCTGGTTTCTGTCCAGCGGGGAAGCCTGACTGTATTTGGCAAAAGGGAAATAAAAGAAATCAGACCCAGGATTGGCTATATGCCTCAGCGTCATTTTTTTGACCGGCGGTTTCTTCTTTCTGCCGCCGATGTGGTGGCTACAGGTTTGCTTTCGCCCCGCACTCTTTTGAGGAGGATTCCAAAGAAGAATCAACAGGTCAAGGATGCCCTGCGGTTAGTAGGTATGGAGAACTTCTTCCATCAACCTTTTCAAAATTTATCCGGAGGGGAACAGCAGCGCGTTTTGTTGGCCCGGGCTTTGGCCAGACGCCCGGAATTATTACTGCTGGATGAACCGAATACCGGCCTTGATTTTCCGGCTCAGCGAAGCTTTGTGGAGCTATTGCGAAAACTCAAAGATAAAGAAGATATTGCTATCATCCTGGTTTCACATTATCTGGTTTCAATAGCTCCTGCAGCAGATAAACTACTTTGTATTAACCGGACCATGCATGTTCACGGTTATCCGGCCGAAGTGCTGCGAAGCCCGCATCTTGATGAGGCTTATCGCTGTCAATTTGATTTTCTAACAACCGGGAGCGGGACTGAGAGGTGGTGGCATTGAGCGAAATTCTTGCCTATGGATTCATGCAAAGAGCTCTTTTAGCCGCCCTCCTGGTTGGAACCCTTTGTTCGATCATATCTTTTTTCGTCATACTGAAAAGACTATCTTTCCTTGGAGCGGGTATTTCCCATACTGCCTTAGGGGGGATTGCCATCGGTCTGGTTACAGGGCTTGATCCAGTCCTGACCGGAAGTATTTTTGCCGTAGGGACCGCTATGAGTACAGGACATGTCAGCCGCCTGGGAAAAATCAGCGAAGACACGGTTATCGGTATTTTCTATGCCTCCGGAATGGCCCTTGGTATTGCTCTAATCAGCTCATTTAAAGGTTACTATCCTGAACTATTTTCACTGCTTTTTGGAAATATCCTCGCTGTTTCCATCAGGGATTTGCAGGTTCTGGCGGTAGTCCTGGGCGTAGTTATGGTGTTTGTCATTTTATTCTTTAAAGAGCTCCTGGCCATTTGTTTTGATGAAGAGATGGCTGTTGCAGGCGGGCTCCCAGTGGGACCGCTTTACATGGGCCTTTTAGCTGCTATCGGGCTTACGATAATGGTTTCTATTCAGCTTGTTGGAGTGGTTCTCGTGGCTGCACTGCTGGTTATTCCCGGTGCTACGGCTTACCGCCTCAGCACTAACTATCGTAGCATGCTGCTATATGCCCTGATCATTGGCTTGACCGGTAGCTTCGGGGGGCTTTTTGTTTCCTATTATTTCCCTGTTCCGCCGGGGGCAGCTATTGTTTTGATCATGGCAGTGATCTTTACCCTGGTTGTTTCTTTTAAATATAACCTGGAAAAACGTCTTTAGAATGCTGCTTTAAAGGACAGGGTTGATTATTTTGAAGAAAGCTTAAAGCAAGAGGAGACCTGGTGATGAATAGTTCATTCGTGGAAGAAGCAAAAGTTTTACTGAGCACTAAAGGTTATAAATTGACCAGGCCGCGGCTGGTGATTCTAGATTATATGGTCAGAGAAAGTGGTCATCTTAGCGTTCAGGAGATTTATAAAGGTATTTGTTTCAATTATAACGGGATTGGCATAGCCACTGTTTATCGGACCGTAGATCTTCTGGTTGAGATCGGATTTTTACGAGCGCTGGTTCTTTTAAACAACCAGCTTCGTTATGAGTTAAACCGGCCTGGTGATCATCACCACCATTTAGTTTGTAAAGTTTGTGGCGAAATAGTAGAATTTAGCAGCTGTAATTTTAATACGATTTCCGAAGAAATTGAAGAGGCGACCCGATTTAAAATTGAAGAACATAACCTTGAAGCTTACGGTTATTGTCCGGATTGTTTGAGTAAAAGTGCAGATTATTCCACGGAGAATATGTAATAGTAGATCGGTTGTCCGCCATACTGCAGTTCAATTTCCAGGTCCGGGTTTTTTTCTGCTATTGCCCTGGCCAGAACTGAAGCTTCCGAACGGGCGATATCATGTCCGTAAAAAATGGAGGCTATATCATTATTTTCAGCAATGATTTCTTCTGTTAACTTTAGAGCAACCTGATTGAGGCTTTCTCCTGCAGAAACTATCTCTTCTCCGTACAGTCCCAGGTACTGACCGGCTTTAATTTCAGAGCCTTTGATGATAGAATCCCTGGTAGCATAAGTAACCAGGCCTGTTTTTACTTTTTCCATCCCCTCAATCATGGCCGGAATGTTTTCTTCTACGGGTTGATGCAGGTTATATGCAAGCAGTGCTGCCAAACCTTCGGCTAGGGTTCTGGTTTTTACCACTTCGACGTGTTTATCACTCAGAGGTTTAACCTGTTCAGCAACCATGATGATATTTTTATTGTTCGGCAATATAATTGCTGTTTCCTGGGGCAGATTGTTAACGGCGTTCAAAAGATCTTCTACCTTGGGGTTCATGGTTTGGCCTCCAAAAACGATCTCATCAGTACCAAGGCTAAGGAAGATTTCCCGAAAACCTTCTCCAAAAGAAACCGATATAACTCCAGCTTCACCTTTTTCCTGAAAACCGGTGTTGGGCAGGATCAGTGGAGTTTCAACTGTTTCCTTATTAGAGGCCAGTTTTTTCTCCTGTTCCTCAACTTGTTCTGTCATGTTATCAACTTTAATATTATGCAGTGAACCGTAATTAATGGCAATTTCTAAAATCAGACCGGGAAAAGCTGTATGGATGTGAACTTTGGCCAGATTCTTATCGGCGGCAACGATGAGGGAGTCTCCATGAGGGTAGAGATCTTCCTCCAGGCTGGCAAAGTCACCGGTTTTTGACTTAATAAGGACTTCGGTACAGTAAGGATAGAGTAAACTGATCTTTTCAGGAGCGATATGAGTTTTGCCTGGGCCGGTAAAGTTGGAGTTGACGATTGAATCGCTTTCAGCTGGTTTTTTAATATTTTGATCTAATAAATCGCCGAGAGATTTTTTCGTGGCATAAAGGCAGCCCTCTAAAAAGACCAGCAGGCCAAGGCCGCCGGCATCGACCACTCCGGCTTCTTTAAGGACGGGCAGCATATCGGTGGTTTTTTCTAAGGCAGCTTTACCGCTTTTAACTGCTTCTTCCATGCTTTTTTGCATATTGTCGCCCTGTTTAACAGCGCTTCTGATAGCCCGGGCCATTTCCCGGGCCACGGTTAAAATTGTTCCTTCCACCGGGGTTGAAACTGCTTTATAAGCATAAACTACAGCATATTGAAAAGCTTTACTAAATTCTCCCGGGGAAACTGTATCCTTTCTCTGCAATCCATGTGCAATACCCCTGAGGATTTGGGAAAGGATTACTCCTGAATTACCTCTTGCTCCCATTAAAGCATGAGAGGCTACAATTTCTGAAAGCTCTCCCACCGAGTTTCCCTGGTAGGACATTGAACCTTTGATGGCGGCGCTTAAGGTCATACTCATATTGGTGCCTGTGTCACCATCTGGAACGGGGAAAACGTTCAGGGCATCTATTTTTTCTTTTTCCTTTTCAAAAAAATAGCTTGCACCGAGGATCATTTTTTTGAAATCATTAACAGACAAGAAATAGCCAGGCTTAACAATGCTTTTCCTATCCATAAAAAACACCTCAAAAAGAGATTAAACAGAGCTAATCAGAATAATATCATAAAATCAGCTCATTTTCCACCAAACGCTATATTCATTTAAAATCCATTTAAGGTTTATACTCCCCCGCCTTACGGGAGGGATTGATTTATTGTTCGTCACCATTATTAAACATGATTGCGGAGCATAAGTTCAGCAGGATGCGGTTCAAGGTAAGCCTGATCCTGCAAATAGGAAATATCATATTTACGGACATAATGGCTGATCAGGGTTAATGGGACGACCAGGGGCACAATTGAACGGTTATAGTTTTCAATAATTTCTAGCAGCTCTGCTTTTTCATCGCCGGTGAGGAAATTTTTAAAGTGGCCCATGATATGATAGAGGACATTTATATTTTTCTTTGTAGTGGCTTTTAAAGCCATGGCTTCCATAAGATAAAGCTGATACTGCTCAAGCAGCTTATCTGTGGCCATATTTTTACCGGCTGCAACCAGCTTACCCATGGCGGATAAATGTTTTGGGCTGTGAGCCATTAGCTGCAGCTTGTGTTGCCTGTGAAACTGAATAAGTTTTTTATAATCAGGGCTGTTTTCTGTAAATAACAGCCAGCGATTGTAGCAGTAGATCCGCTCAATAAAATTTTCACGCAGTGTTGCGTCATGGAGCCGGCCTTCCTCTTCAACCGGCAATAGCGGAAAATGATTGACTACTGCTGCAGCAAATAGGCCGCGGCCTTTTTTTTGAGCTTGCCCGGAGCGTCCGTAAACCTTAACCCTGTGCAGGCCTGAACTGGGCGAATCCTTTTTAAAAATAAAGGCGCATAAATTTTCTTGTCTAAGGATACTGGCTTTGTTGTTGCAGAATTGCTGCATTTTTTCTGTATGGTCTATACCGCTTTTTGTAGTAATGAGACGGGGCACCTCAGGATTGCCAGACAGGTGCATTGTTTCACGGGGAACCGGCAGGCCGCATTCAACCTCCGGGCAGACAGGGATAAATTGAAAATAGCCTGCCAGGACATCTGTTATGTAACGGTCACGCTTGTGCCCACCGTCATATCTAACCTGGTTGCCAAGCAGACAGGAACTAACACCTACTTTAATTTTTTCTTCCATGCTTTTTTAGTCTCCTTAATCAAAAGAGGTATAGTCAAAAAATATTTTTTGCTTTATATTAATTGTAAACGATTGAGTTAAGATTGTGTAAAATAAATTTGGGAACTTAACATGGTGACTAATGGTCTCTTCTTCAGACCATGAGAAAGGGTGGGAATAATGTTTAAGCACCGCAAAAGACAATATTTACTGCTGTTATTCATTCTTTTATTGGGGCTAATATTTGCCGGCTGTCAGGCTGAGGAAAATGAAATTGACGTTGATATGCAGGAAGATCCTGAACAGCAGGATAGTTATGTCCAGGCAGAAGGCATATTTATCGGTCAGATTGACAGCCAATCAGTGGAAATTGAAGAGTCGGGTAGCCTTAAAGTTTTTGGCCTTGATACTGAAGTTGATGTTTCTGACATTAAAAAAGGCTCAAAGGTTACATATACATATGTAAATAAGGAAGAAAGACCTATTATTCAATCCATTGAAGGTATAGATGCTCCTGAACCGGAGATAATACAAGGAGAAGGTAGATATGCCGGCCGTATTGGCAGTCGTTCCGTAGAAATAGAAATGGCTGGTGAACATAAGGTTTTTAGCCTTGATGATCCTGTGCTTATCGATGAATTAATTGAAGGTTCTATAATTACTTTTTCTTATAGGGAAAGTGCGGACAGGCCTGTATTATTGACTGTTGAAGTTCTTGAAGAACCTGCCGAAGCAGAAAATGATGAAACCCTGGAAATTGAAGATAAAGGGATTTATATCGGCCAAATTGACAGTCAGTCTGTAGAGATAGCCAGAAGCAGGGCCTTTGCTTTGGGAGATATTACAAATATTGAAGGTATTGCTGATGGTTCTATGGTTGCTTTCAGTTATACTGAAACCGTAGAGCGTCCAACCTTGAATTACCTTGATGCTGTGGATAGCCTTCCGGAAGGGGAAATCTTAGCGGGGATCCTGGTAGGGCAAATCGATAGTCATTCAGTTGAAATAGAGTATGAACAGGCTTTTATTATTGGAGAAGGGGTAAACATTGAAGAAATTGAAAGTGGATCAGAGATTCGTTTTACTTATAAAGAAGGCCCGGCAAGACCTGTTCTGACATCTGTTTTAGAGCCATGATCACATTTTCAGGATGATTTTTCTATTGTATATTACTCAATAAACATGATACGATAGTGCTCGAAAAAAGCGTAAAACCGAACATATAAAGAATTAAGTAATTGTTTTAAAGCTGATAGAATAAGTTGTTTTTATGAATGATTAGCTAGCGGCAAGCACTTTTATGCAGGAATAATTCAAGCAATGTCGAACTACTTAGTTTGCTGAAAAAAAATGAGGCGTCGTTAGATATTACCTTACATTATGCGGAAAGGTTGTAACATGTAAACATGGCTGTTTCATTTTAAATAAATGACATGAAACAGCTTATCATTAATTAAGAAACTTGTTTAGTCTTACTTTCAAATGTACAAATTTTTGGCCGGTCTGATTGCCTTTGAGAGGGGTTTTATATGATAGATTGCAAAGTTTGTAATATGAGTTATGACGAAAATGAATATACAGTATGCCCATATTGCGGAGAAGATCAATCAAATGAAAGTATTGAGCAGCGTCATGAACCTCCGTCTGAAAAAATAAAAGAGCCTCATAAAATTGAATCAATTCAGCAAAAGAAGCCATCATTTGCCAGCAGCACCTTAAAATATGCAGTTATTGGCGTGATTGCAGTTGCAGTTATTGGTGTGGCAATTTCTGCTATCTTTGCTCTCGGCGGTAACAGTGACATAACTGTACCGGATAAATACCCTACTATCCAGGAAGCAATCGATGCTGCTGAAGATGGTGATGAGATTATCGTTGATGTTGGGGTTTACAGAGAGAACCTTGATTTTAGAGGAAAAAACATTACTTTACGCAGCACAGACCCCGATGATTTAGAAATAGTCGATTCGACCATTATTGACGGCACCAATAGTGGGGCAGTAGTTTCCTTTAGAAGTGGTGAAAATGAAGAAGCAGTTTTAAACGGTTTCACTATTACCCGGGGGGGCGGCTTGTTAATTTCTGGCGGCAGCTCTCCAGTAATAAAAAATAATAATATCGAAGATAATTCAGCCGAAGTTGGCGCAGGCATTGCAATTTTCGACTCTTCCCCAACTATTTTAAATAACACTATAACCAATAATAATGGTTTTTGGGGGGGCGGATTGCATATCGAAGAATCATCTCCCCTGGTGGAAGGCAATTATATCCACAGAAACAGGGCAGATTATGGAAGCGGGGTAGTTATTTATTCAAATTCTTCGCCTGCAATGATTAATAATACAATCTCTGAAAATTCTGCTGACCAGCTTGGAGGAGGAATGGCAATTGCCGGTAAATCTGTGCCTTCACTGGAAGGAAATATTATTCTTGATAATTCCGCCGAGCGAGGCGGCGGCCTTTATATCGAAGATTCCGAACCTGTTGTTGAGAATAATACTATCTCCGGAAATCAGGCTGCCAGAGGAGGAGGGCTTTTTTTAGCTAACTCACTTAGCACCGCTTTGATGATTATTGGTAATGAAGTTGCAGATAACATTGCAGTTTTTGCCGGTGGCGGACTATATATGGAGAATTCTTCTCCGACTCTCGAAGATAATATTTTTATCGATAATATTTCTGAACGACTGGGTGGTGGACTTGCTGTTAGCAATTCCGCACCGGTGCTGTTTCGAAATGTGTTTGAAAATAATATAGCTGAAGATGTTGAGAGTGGAGGAGGGGCGATCTGGTTTTCCAGCGATTCAGAATTAAAGCTGGAAGAACCCGATGATAATGTTTATTCCAATAACAGCCCGAATGATTTATACCAAGCAGAAGAAGAGTAAATAGAAAGAATAAATGGTTGATTAATTGAAAGGAGCATGTTTTAAAATGGAACATATCAATCATAATAATGAAAATAATGGGAAACAACCGTCAAGATCTATTCCTAAATTAATAGTGGTTATAGTGATAATTGCGGTTATAGCGGTTGCTGCCGTATTATATAATACAGTCCTTCCTGCTCAAAACCCTTATATATCAGTTCCCGGCGATCACCGGAGCATCCAGGCAGCTATTGAAGCTGCAGGTGATGGAGACGAAATTGTAGTAGAACCCGGCCTTTATTATGAACAGATCGACTTTCTGGGCAAGGATATTATTTTGCGCAGTACTGATCCGGAAGACCCGGAAATAGTTGCTGAAACTATTATTGATGGGCGCAGAAGGGGTTCTGTTGTTACTTTCCAAAATGGTGAAAGTGATGATGCAGTTCTAAAAGGTTTTACTATTGCCGGTGGAACGGGAACAAGAGATACCCTGGTGCATGATTATAAAGGTGAAGAATATGTTGAGGAATCTTATTTTGGCGGAGGGATTTACATCAGCGGCAGCAGCTCTCCTACCATAACTCTAAACATTATTGAAGATAATGAGATCGAACATGATAATTCAGCCGGTGGTGGGATAGCTGTTTTGGATCATTCAAGGCCAAGAATCATAAATAATACGATTAAAGGTAATGCTTCCTTTAACGGGGCCGGTATCTATACCTGGAAAGCCAGTCCCGTGATAGAGGAAAACGAGCTGCATGATAACGATGCTCGGAGTTATGGCGGAGGAATGTTTATAGATTTTGAATCCAGCCCCGGTATTAGAAATAATAATTTTTATGATAATCGGAGCACAAGCGGCGGTGCGATTGCTGTATTTTTTGCTGACCCGGTTATCAGTGGCAACACTATGAACAACAACCGCTCAATCTGGTATGGTGGAGGAATTGCCCTTTTTGATGCCTCTCCGATTATAGAAAACAACGACATTTCCAGTAATACTGCCAGAAATCACGGCGGAGGCCTGGCCCTTGCCGAGGGATCTGACCCGGATATTATCAATAATACCATTATGAAGAACTATACTGAAGAAAGTGGTGGCGGTATGGCGGTTCTTGAAGATTCAGAACCGAACATTGTCGATAATATCATCTCTGAAAATGTGGTCCTCTTTGGTGGTGGAGGAATCTATGTAAGGGAGTCATCACCAACCATAGACGGTAACAGTATTGTTGATAATATTGTGCAGCAGGATGGAGGAGGAATTGCGATCATCAAGGAATCTTCTCCGCTGGTAGTTAATAATATTATTGATGAAAATACCGCGGGCCGTTTGGGCGGTGGGCTGGCTATTGGTGAAGATTCCACTCCTGTATTCCAAGATAATACCATTTCCAATAATGTTGCCATGGCTTCCGGTGGAGGGTTTTTTGTCCAGCAATCAAGTATTACACTGGAACGAAATATTGTTTCTGACAACAAGGCCAGGGGAGAAGTCGAAGATTTACCTGGTTCAGGCGGAGGGGTCTTTCTGGTCGCCAGTTCTTCAGCAACAATTATTAATAATGAATTCACCGGCAACATTGCACTGGAATTAGGTGGCGCCGTGGTGGCTTATGATGAATCAGAAGCTGATCTTAAGGAAAATACTTTTATAGCAAACGAGGCTGAAACCGGAGGAGCATACATTGGCTTTGGTGAAGCAAGCATTAAGACCGGCGATCCTGATGACAACACCTATGAAGACAATATTCCAGAAGATATCGAAGAAGATGACAATAACGATCAAAACGACACTGACGCTAATGATGATTGATAGCGACGCTTTGGATCTTCGATTTACAAAATAAATAATCAAGGCTACAATCAAACAACCTGCCTAGAAGGCAGGTTGTTTGATTGTAAAAGTAATCACCAGGATGATTATTAAGAAGGTGTAGACTTTTTCTTTAATTATGTTAAAATAATTGTATAAGTGTTTGAATGAGAGGGGACTGATGAGATGCCTAAAAAAAATGAAGATCTGGATCGCTGTGAAGTATTTTGCAGCGATCCTCAGAAAGTTTCAGAGGTTAAAGAACGCCTGTCTGGCCTTAATGTAGAGGTAGATGTATTTAAAGCCCTCAGTGATGAGACCAGGTTTAAGTTAATATATGCTTTGTGGTGCGAAGAGCTTTGTGTTTGCGACCTGGCCCTGGCTTTAGATTTGCCCATTGCAGCTGTTTCTTACCATCTGCGTTATCTCAGGAGCCTTAGACTGGTTAAAGCAGAAAAAAAGGGGAAAATGGTATTCTATAAACTTGCTGATCAAAAAGCGGCCAGCATGGTTAATCTAAGCCTTGAACTAATTCCAGCCAGGTATGAACCAGGGGAGGCATGAATAATAAATTATGATGCTTAAGGTAATTGAAACTATAGACAACAATATGTTATTAGAGGTATTAGTCAGCATTGGCCTGTTGTCTTTAAGGGTGATACCGCTTTTAATTGCAGCTATCTTCATAGCTGAGGCGGCGCGGCTCTGGCTGGGCGATGAGAAATTAAGATATCTTCTGGCCGGCAGAAGTGCCTGGTCAGGGCGACTTCGGGCGGCAGGCCTGGGAGCCGTGCTTCCTTTCTGCGAGTGTGGGGCTTTTCCGGTAATGCTGGGATTGGTCAGAGCTGGCGTGCCAACGGGAGCAGTTTTGACATTTTTCCTGGTAAGTCCGGTGGTAAGCATACCGGCTTTTCTGATCTTGATTGGTGTTTTCGGGTTTCCGCTGGCCCTGATTTACCTGGTTATTACTGTCTCTACCGCCCTGGTTGCCGGCTTATTGCTTGAACCTGCCGGCAAAAGATGGGGTATTTTTAAAAGCGGTGTTGTGGTCGATGAAGAAAAAGCAAAAAGCGCTTCACTGGGTATGGCCTCCGGTTTCTCAGATTGCAGTTCAAAGGATGGAAGTAGCTGCTGTTCTAATCTTTCTGACCCACAAGAAAATGCAAGCAAAAAGAATCCGGCAGCTATAGCTAAACTGGCCTGGGGGCATAGCAGCAATCTTTTTAAGAGAATTTTTCCTTATGCTGCTGCGGTCATATTAATCTCTGCATTGCTGCAAAACTTCATTCCGCAACACTTAATAAAGCAAGCTTTATCTGAAAGCGCACCTTTTGATGTATTAATTGGAGCTTTAATCGGAATACCCTTTTACAGCGGCGATTGTGCCATGATAGCCCTCGCTGCTCCGTTGATTGGAGCTACTGGAGCGGTAGCAGCAGGCATAGCATTTATTATTGCCGGTTCTGGAACAAGTATTAACGGGATAGTTTTTATGAGCGCTGTTTTCACGTACCGTTTCCTTATTCTTTATGTTTCAACCGTATTTTTTATAGCGCTGGCAGTAGGTTACCTGATCTCTATCCTGCTCGCTCTAGGGCTGGTTTAAAAATTCTTTATAGAAAGATATCGGGTAACTACTGAGCCTATTACCCTTGTTGAATGATAAGCGGCGCCATGGGGACGGCTCGAGCGTTCCGAAGCGCAGTGTAGGCCGAAGGGAAGACGATGGAACCGTCCCCGTGGTTTAGCGGGGTAGGCCTGAGTAGTTACGATATTGGAAGCTATTTTTTCTATCTCTGTTAAAGCTATTTGCTATTTCAAGTAGTATGTTTATTTATTATGATTAAAGGGGAGTTGTAATGTACTTAGAAAATATCAGCCCGGTTATTTTTGAAATAGGGCCTCTTGCTATTCGCTGGTACGGCCTGATGTTTGCCATTTCAGTTTTAACCGGTTTTTATTACCTGCGTAAATACGGTTTGAAAAAAGGTTTCAACGAAGATGTTCTCTTTAGCCTGTTTATACTTATCCTATTTTTTTTGATCATAGGGGCAAGGGCTGTTTTTGTTGCTTCTAACTGGACCTACTTTATGAATAATCCCGGTTTAATAATCAGGATTGATCAGGGAGGACTGGCCTTTCATGGGGGGCTACTGGGAGGTATATTAAGCAGCTGGATTTACTGCCGGATTAAAAAGCTGAACTGGTGGGTGCTTGCTGATCTGGCTGTTCCCGGTGTTGCCGTGGGCATTACCCTGGTTAGGATTGCTAATATTTTTAACCAGGAAATACTGGGCCGGGAAGCTGTTATGTTTTTTTTCGACCAGCATCCAACTCAAATCTACGGATCGCTAATCGGCTTGGCTTTGCTTGTATTTCATAATTATCTGGCCCGGCGCAGATTATTAAAGCCGGGCTATCTGTTTTGGAATTTTGTTCTAGGTTATACTCTTTTGCGCGGTCTAATTGAGGAGACTTTTAGGGACAACCCATTGGTAGCCTGGAATTATATTAATGAGGCCTGGGGCGCAGGGTTTTTCACGGTTGTCCAACTCTTTACGCCATTTATAGTGATTTTGTGCCTGATGATGTTGTGGAGAATCAACCGGACGCAGCAGTTTTATAATCAGCATTAAAAAGATGTCAAAAAGTAAAAATAGCTAAGATTATAATATTATGATATAATAATGTTGGTTAATATGGTAAGCGCTATATAATTAAAGGTGTTTTGAAAGCTCAGCCTGTATTACATTAACCGGGCACCTTATTATACAGTCTGGTAGGGGCTGGGCAAAAGCAATGTTTGTTTATAAAGCAGAAATGCACTGCAAATGGATCAGGTAAAAAATAAGCAAAAGTGTTTTACAGGACAGTTTATTGAATTTGGAGTTAGATGATATGCAGGGAGGGTGTTAAAGTGGTAAAGGCTGTTTGGGAAAATATAATTCTGGCTGAAAGTGATAACACCGTCATCGTTGAGGGCAATCATTATTTCCCGCCGGATGATGTTAAGAAGGAATACCTGGTCGAAAGTGATCACCGGACCAGATGTCCGTGGAAAGGCCTGGCTCACTATTATCATGTCATGAGTGATGATAAAAAAAGTGAAAATGCAGCCTGGACTTATCCGGAGCCTAAAGAAAAAGCGCGCCATATTAGAGATCATATTGCTTTCGCGAAGGATATTAAAGTTGAATAAAATAGTTGTTGCATTTCTGCTGGCTGTTACTGTTTTTATTACTGCCGGCTGCGAGCCGGTCAATCTTCAGTCTGAATGTGGAAGCATACAAGAAATTGATAAGATGAATGAAACAGCGGAGGTTGAAGAAATGGATGATTTGAAAGAGCGTTTAACAGAAATACAATACAATGTTACCCAGGAAGATGGTACAGAGCCTGCTTTTAATAATAAGTACTGGGATAATAAACAAGAAGGGATCTATGTTGATATAGTTTCCGGTGAAGTGTTATTCAGCTCCACTGATAAATACGATTCAGGAACTGGTTGGCCCAGTTTTACTAAACCGATTAATGATGAAAACATTGTTGAAAAAGATGATTACAGCTATGCCGTGCACCGGATCGAAGTAAGAAGCCGGGAAGCGGATTCCCATTTAGGGCATGTTTTTGATGATGGGCCCCAGCCAGCTGGTAAACGCTATTGCATTAATTCAGCAGCACTGGAATTTATACCAAAGGACGATCTTGGACCTAGAGGGTACGGAGAGTATAAATCGCTTTTTGAATCGGAATAAAACATTTGACTTGCTTTTCAAGGTGTAAATTGTAAAAGTGCGTCCTGGGTGAAATTCCCCGGGTCTACTCGACTGGTAGAATATTGATCAATAAAAACGGATGATATATTCCACTTCATGGAAGTTTTTTGATAACGGAGCTTTTATTTTAAGAAGCTCCGTTTTTTAATAAACTATTGAGGCAAATTTAACTGGCTTTAAGCCAGTATGTTTCATAATTTGCCTAATTTACTGTTTGGTCAGGCTTGATTTGTTTTTTCTGGTCACTTTGGGTCGTTTCATTTATTGAAAACCGGATAAAGATTCTTGTCATAATGCAAGGTTGAAATTAACCTTTTATTATCGCCTGTCAATTGGAGCATGATTTATTCCCTGCCCCGAGGCTTAGCAGGGCAACTGCTGCTGAAGTATAGAAAGGGAAAATAAATGGCACATATTGCCATACCAGACCACTCAAAGGCGGCATAACAGCTACTCCCAGGGAGTATGCTGCAAAAAATACCCCTATGGCCCTACCCCTCCAGGCTGGATCAGCGTTTTCCATGACCATACCCAGCATCCCCTGGAAAGAAACTCCAAAACCGATGCCGTATAAGATCATAGCTGTGAAGAGTAGTGCTGCGCTGGGCGCTAAGGCGGCCAGGATCAGGGCCGCGCAAAGAAAAGCCAGGCCAATGGTGCATCCTGAAAGGTCTTTTTTTAACAGGGGTTTTAATAAACCCGGCCATAATAGCTGGACAATAATAGCTGTTATGGCAAAAGTTGCAAATAAAAGACCGGTCCTGGCGTGGTCTAAACCTAACAGTTCGGCCCGCTCCGGCAAGAAAGAGGCCAGGGTCCCGGTTGAGCCCATTGTTCCGAGAGCGAATAGAAAGGTTCCCCGGAGTTTAGGCCTAGTTAAAATCCATTTAATAGTAATATCTGGTAGATCGTTATTGTTGCCAGGGCTGGTTTGCTTTCTTCCAGGGCTGGATTTTTTTCTTAATAGCAGTAAAGCAATAGCCAGGGCAGAGAGCAGTAAAAGCGCCAGGCTGTAATAAACCGCATGAAAGCCCAGATATCCGGCAGTTATCCCGGCAAAAAGGGGACCTGTTACCGCAGCCAGGCCAATTGTAGAACCAAATAATGCCAGGCGGGAGTTGTAAAAAGATCTAAAGATTTTTCCGTCTGTCAGCGAGGAAAGGGCAGCGGGAACCAAAAGCCCGCCCATAAAACCATGGCCGGCCCGGACTATAATCAAGTGATAGGCGCTTTCGGCCCGGGTATAGAGCAGCAATCCAAGAGCAGCACCGGCCAGCCCAAGAAAAAGCGGTTGCTGCCAGCCTTTGGCATCTATTAGTATTCCGCCTGTATAATTACCGAAAATGTTGAATAAAGAGTAAAAACCTATTACCAGCCCGAGCAGAAAAGGTGTGGCTCCAAGACTTAAGGTGTATGGCGCAAGAATGGGCATTTGGGCATGGGTATCGAAAAAAGCGCAAAAAACTATCAGGTAAACCGGGGTTTTAATAAGGTTTTCTTTCTTTAAACTGTACTGCAGCAAAATTATCCTCCGGGTCGAATATTTTAAGGCCTGTTTTTAAATATACACTACTTTAAAGTATTTGTAACTAAACAGCCTCTGCTGTTATGATCCAGTAAAGCTTTCGAAGAAAGCTGAAGCGATCATAAAGAGCAGGCCTGGCAATGCCGGTGAAGAGAAACCTGGAGCGGGTTGGGCGACAAAAATCGGTCACCGAGCGATCACTTCCGGATGGGCTCATTGCGAGATTAATTCGGGCGAAAGGCTTAAAGCTAAGCCGATGTAGTTTCAGCCTAAACGATCAGCGAGCACAGTTTTCTTCAACAGATACTCTTGAGGCCGTGAGCATCACTATCAGATGGGTGAAAATGGCATATCAAATTTTCAGGGCAGGCAGCCGCAGCTAAATATAACTGAATTGATAAAAGCATTTTAACTACTAAGCCTATTGTCCTTGTTATATGATAAGCGGCGCCATGGGGATGGCTCGAATGTCCTTTAAAGCGTAGCTTTAAAGCCGAAGGGAAGACGGTGGAACCGCACCCTGTGGCTTGTGGCATAGTAGCTACAAAGTATTTTTATATGGCCGTTATACAATTGACTTCTAAGAAAAAAGATGCTATAAACAAATTGCTAGAGATACCTAACAAGTTGGGATTTATTTACTTTCAAATACATTTTAAGGCGGTGGTCCCCTTGTTCCATACCTTACCGGTAACCTCTTCGCTGCAGGATTATTTAGAGGTCATACTCAACCTGGTTCAGGAGAAAAAAGTAGCCCGGGTAACTGATATAGCCGAGCGGCTTGATATTGCCAAACCCAGTGTTATACAAGCTTTGGCCGTTTTAAAAGATAAAGGTTTAATCAGGCAGGATCGGTACGGCCCGGTAGAGTTAACCGAACAGGGGTTAAGATATGCTCTTAAAATAAGGCACAGACATAAAATAATTTATGGCTTTTTGACTCAAGTGTTAGGGGTTTCCCCAGAGGCGGCAGAAGAAGATGCCTGCCTGGTTGAACATGATCTGAGCTCGGAAACATTTGACAGGCTCCTTGATTTTTTACTGGAACAGGATATTGATGCCGGTTTAAAAAAAGAACTTGCCTGGCAGGCTGAGAAGAAGTGAAGTAATAATAGAGGTGATCATTTATGGAAGTAACTTTAGTTGAAATGAAAGCAGGCCAAACTGGAGTGATATCAAAGATCCTGGGCGGGGAAAACCTAAACGTGAAACTTAATCAGCTTGGTTTAAGAGAGGGCAAAAAGATCAAAAAGATTAACTCGGTTTTTCACCGGGGCCCTGTAACAGTAAATGTGGATAATTACCAGCTTGCAGTTGGTTATGGAAAAGCAGTCCGAATTATGGTGGAGGTAGACGAAGTTGAGGAAAATAGTTCTGGCCGGTAACCCAAATGTTGGGAAAAGTGTTGTTTTTTCTCAATTAACTGGCTCCAAGGTGATGATATCCAATTATGCCGGAACCACTGTGGAATTTTCAAAAGGCTTGCTAAATACCGAAAAAGAGTCTTTTGAAGTTCTAGATGCTCCAGGAACTTATAGCCTTGAGCCCACTTCAAAAGTAGAAGAAGTAGCTTCAAACCTTGTTAATCAGGCAGATATCGTTATCAACATTGTCGATGCTACTAATCTTGAACGCAACCTCTTTTTAACTGCTGAATTGCTGGAAAGAGATGTGCCCCTGATTGTGGCTCTTAATATGATTGATGAGGCTGGACATAAGGGGGTAAAAATTGATGTTAAAAAACTGGAAGAACTGCTGGGAGTGCCAGTTATTACTACTGTTGCAGTCAGCGGAGAAGGCCTGAAAGAGCTGGTTGATTCTCTGCCAGGAGCTGTAAATAGAAGAAAAACCGTTTTAAATATATCCGACCGCTGGGCTTACGTCGGCGACCTGGTGGGCAAAGTTCAGCAAGTAGTTCACCGTCATCATAGCTGGCTTGAAACTTTGCAGGATGCAAGTATAAGCCCTGCTACAGGGCTGCCCATTGCTGCTGCAGTCCTTTTTTTAGCCTTTCAACTGGTAATCGGACTGGGTGAGTTTCTCCATGAGTTGTTAGATGATTATGTTTTTGAAGGTTTTTATGAAACACTGCTCCTTAATTTTAGCGAATTGCTGGGCGGTAGCGGTTTTTTGCATGATATATTGATTGGCAAATTGGTCGATGGAAAGATCGATTTTGAAGAATCCCTTGGAGTTTTAACCACTGGTGTGTTCGTCGAAATTGGTGTTGTACTGCCCTTTTTAGCGGTTTTCTACCTGATGCTTGGCTTCCTGGAGGATTCCGGCTACCTGCCCCGCCTTGCCGTTATGGTGGATCGCAGCATGCACCGGCTTGGCCTGCACGGCTATTCAATCATTCCCATGGTTCTTGGCTTTGGCTGTAATGTGCCGGCGGCACTGGCTGCCCGTAACCTGGAAAGCCGCAGAGAAAGGTTTATTGCCTGCACCTTGATGTCTGTAGCTATTCCGTGTATGGCTCAACTTGCCTTGATAGTGGGGCTGGTTGGAAGGCATGGATTTGAATACCTGGCGGTTGTTTTTGCCGCCCTCTTTTTTATCTGGGTGGTTCTCGGTTTGATTATTGACCGGTTTATGCCCGGCTATACTCCTTCCATGGTGATTGAGATACCACCGTACCGTATACCCAGTTTCAAAGCCCAGATCAAAAAACTGGGCATGCGAATCAGGGGGTTTTTGGTGCATGCCACCCCTTATATCCTCGGTGGAATCCTGGTTGTCAATATTCTATATGTCCTGGGCATTATTAACTATTTAGGAGTCATTTTTGCCCCGGTAGTCCAGGGTTTGCTAGGCTTGCCCGGTGATGCTGTTTCCACCCTGTTGATTGGTTTTTTGCGTAAAGATGTTGCTGTAGCCATGCTCATTCCGCTGGATTTGACTGCTCGCCAGCTGGTTATCGGAGCTGTTGTCCTGGCGGCCTACTTTCCCTGTGCCGCTACTTTCACAGTTCTGGTTAAGGAATTAGGCATTGTTGATATGGCTAAATCGGCCTTTATCATGATTGTAACCGCTTTTTCAGCCGGTTTTATCCTCAACCTGTTTTTAGACACTATTATCCCTGCAGCTTACCTGGCTGCTGCCCTGATAGCTTTAAGCATTATTCTGCCCTTGCTTCTGGGCAGTACTTCAGATCGCCGGGAGCTTTCCGACTTAGACGAAATGGCCTGATCTAAGAAGCTTCTTAGATAAAATGCTTTCAGTGCAATGGTTTTACTATTGTCAAAATTGCTGGTTAACTACTTAAAGCTTTTAATTCAGAACTTCCGTGAAAAATTAAACTGAAAAAAGTTATCATACGCCTTGACATATTGTTTAGAAGGAGTAATATTTACAACAATATGATAGCAAATAGATAGAAATTATATCATAATAAAGGGTGGTTTTGTTTGCCGACAATCAAGATCAAGCCAATATTTCTTCTTAAAACAACTAAAACCGGTTTATTCTTCTCTATTTTCTGCAGCGCTTTTTCTGCGCCCCACCGTTTTAGCTGCCGGGGCGGCATTATTTCCATGTGCCTATAGCTTTTCTATCTCCCAAAAGTAGTCCAGCAAATAAAAATACTAAAGCTCAAGGAGGCATTAGTTATAACTTTGACACTTTAGCAATCCACGCCGGGCAAAAAGTTGATCCGGCCACCGGTGCGCGGGCTGTGCCAATTTACCAAACTACTCCCTATGTATTCGCTTCAACCGAACACGCGGCCAATTTATTTAGCCTTAAAGAAGAGGGCCATATCTATTCCCGGATTATGAACCCTACGGTAGGGGTATTGGAGGAACGATTGGCCTGCCTGGAAAAAGGCACCGGCGCCCTGGCCCTGGCTTCAGGGCAGGCTGCCATAACCACTGCGGTACTAAACCTGGCCGGTGCGGGTCAGAATATTGCCAGTAGCAGCCATCTTTATGGTGGGACCTATAATCTATTCTCCTCTACTTTGCCCAGGTTTGGGATTGAAACCCGGTTTTTTGATCAGAACAAAATAGATAATCTTAAAACATTACTTGATGAAAATACAAGGGCAGTCTATTTAGAGTCTATTGGCAATCCCAAAAATAGGATCGCCAGGTTGGAGGAAATTGCTTCAATTGCCCGTGAAAACGGTATTCCTGTGATCGTGGACAACACAGTTACCACTCCTTATTTGTTTCGCCCATTTGAACACGGAGCGGATCTGGTGGTTCACTCTCTGACCAAATTTATTGGGGGGCATGGCAATTCAATCGGTGGAGCAATTGTCGAAAAAGGAGATTTTCCCTGGGATAACGGCAAATATCCTGATTTTTGCCAGCCTGATCCATCCTATCACGGGGTAAATTACTGGCAAAGTTTTGGGCCCGGCGTGGGAGAGAAAAAAGGTTCTGTCTTTTCTGTTAAGGCCAGGGTGCAGCTTTTAAGGGATCTGGGCAGCTGTCTTTCGCCTTTTAATGCTTTTTTGTTCTTACAAGGACTTGAGACTCTACCTCTGCGTATGGCCAGGCACAGCGAAAATGCCTTAATAGTGGCCCGATGGTTGGAGAATCATCCAGCTATTAAGTGGGTTAATTATCCGGGGTTGGTAAGCCATCTTGATTATAAAATGGCGCGGGAAGTAATGCCCCTGGGACAGGGCGCAGTGGTTGGCTTCGGCATCAGGGGCGATAGCGAAGCAGGGGCCCGGCTAATTGATGCTCTGAAACTGATATCGCACCTGGCAAATATTGGTGATGTCAGGACTCTAATTATTCATCCTGCTTCAACCACTCATCAGCAGCTCTCTAATGAAGAGCAGTTGGAGTCGGGAGTGACAGAAGACTATATTCGCCTTTCGGTGGGGTTGGAAGACCCGGCTGATATTATCGCCGACCTGGAGCAGGCTATCACTGTCAGCCAGGAACAGGCCTTAGAAAACAGGGGGGAGTAATGTGACAGATCCTTTAAATGTTTGCATAGAAAAGAAAAAAGGACATGATCATCCTGATTCGCCCCGTTCTGTAGGCTGGACCAGGCCAAAATGGGCCCTGCTGGCAGATAGGAATAACCCTCTACCCCTGGACTGCGGGGGAGAAATGTACCCGGTTACAGTAGAGTATGAAAGTTATGGCCGATTGAATACCGCCAGAGATAATGCTATTTTTATTTTGCATGCTCTTTCCGGTGATGCTCATGCCGCAGGGTGGGATGCTGAATGGGAAAAAAACAATCGACCCTGGAGAAAGGATAGGCCGGGCTGGTGGGATGAAATGATCGGCCCGGGAAAGGCATTTGATACTTCCTGCTACTTTGTGGTGTGCGCCAATATCCTGGTCAGTTGTTATGGGACAACCGGGCCCTGGGAAACAAACCGGCGAACCGGTAAACCTTACGGTCTTGATTTTCCGGTGGTTACAGTGGAAGATTGGGTACGACTCCATAACAGACTGCAAGATTATCTGGGGATAGAAAGGTTTTTGGCTGTGGTCGGTGGTTCTCTCGGCGGACAGCAGGGAGGCCGAGGAATTGCTATTTGTCCTGCAACACCAGGGCGGTACAGGCGCAGCTGGTGCTGAATGCCAGGGCCCGCTATTATAATCTGCTCCGGTCAGGAACCGAGACGCCTGTACAGCCTTATTTTTCGGTGCATAAGAGACTTGATGCTGAAAGCACTGCTGGCGCTGTAAAAGCCAGTCCCTTTTATCCGGGCTAAAATAAGCGCTTTTTCGGTTAAATCCAGGGCTGTTTGAAACTGGCCTGCTCTGTGTTCATAATACTTGGCCAACTCTATCAGGACAGGAATATTGCAGGGGTTTTTTTCAATGGTTTCTTCCCAAATTTTTAATGCCTCTTCCCACCGGCCCTGCCGTTTAAAATGGAGCGATAATTTCAGAGCGGCCTCTTGAGCCAGGGGATCGGATTCGTGTTCGCAGGCTTCACGAAGATATTCGACCCCTTCCGCCCCACGCCCAGATTCCAGGCAAAGTGAGCCCAGGGCCAGGGATTCGGCAGGGTGTTTGGCCAGCCGGCCGGTGATTGTATGATAAAATCTTTCAAGCATGGTAGCCATGGAGAGTATATCCAGGGTGTTATGATGAAAAACTTTTTTAAGCAGGATTGTTTCTCCCCGTCTCAGGTAATTAAAATATACTTCCGGTATTTCAGAGCCGGGGATATCATCATGGCGTTTTATGTTTAATAATGCCTCTTCAATTGAGCGCAGGGAACGTGAGGCCAGCCTTTTCCTCCATAAAGTCCGGGCACATTGCAGCAAATCAAGATGCTGTTCCAGCTCAATGAGTTTCAATCCGGCCAGCATCTGGCGGGTCTTGATCAGGGGCAGATCAAACTGTTTGCCATTAAAGGTAATCATGGTTTGGTAACCGGAAAGAAAAGCGTTAAAATGGCTTAACATAGCTTTTTCTTCAGAAGGGCGGCGTAAAAAATACTGGCGCAACACAAAATGTTGATCTAATACTCGGCCCAGGCCGATTAAAAAGGTCCAGGTTCCGGTTCCTCCTGCCAGGCCGGTCGTTTCAATATCGAGGAAGACAGATTCAGCAGGATTCAAATTGCAGAGGGTTTTGTCACGCGTCAGCAAGGTCAGTTCCGGGCCCGAGCAGGCTAAAAAACCGGATAGTTTGTTTCCACCATGCATGTAATCAAGGGGAAATATAGTTTCTCGATAATAGCAGGGGCCGTAAGCGGTATTTTCTTGCCTGCCTTCGCCGGGAAAAAGATCTTTCCGGGTTTCTTTTTTCTGCTCTTCAGCTATCTGGCGCCCTGTTTTTATTTCGCCTGTTCCCCGCAAAGCGAAAAGGCGCGAACCAAGTTTTCTTTTCACTGCAAGATCACCTCGATGAGCTGAAGCGCCTGCTGTTTGCCTGGTTCTCCTCCGTTCTTGTAGGCAGGCCCGGTACAGGAAGGACAACCTTCAAAGCACCGGCAGTCAGTGATCACTTTGCGGGCGGCTATAAATATGTCTTCGCAGCTGCGGTATATTTCGGCAGAGTAACCGACCCCTCCCGGGAAATTGTCGTAAAGGTAAAGGGTGGGCAGTTCGGTAAAAGGCGCTTTAACCTGGCTTACAGCCTTCAGGTCGCGCGGGTCACCCATCAAAAAGAAGGCTGCCACCTGGGGCAAAAGGTTAGCCAGGCTAATCAAGCCGGACTGGACTGCAGAAAGGGGCATGCCGCCCAGTGAAGTCGGGGGAAAAGAGATCCAAAAGGCGCTGGTGTGCATTTCTGTTTCAGGGAGGTCCACCGGGCCGGCACCGAGATTTTCATGGGTATTGAAACGGATTTTTTTAAACATCGATACAAGGGCGTTAATCCTGACATCCCCCCAGGCCCTGTTTACAGAACGGGCCTCTTCTGCAATTACTTCCAGGGTTTTTAAATCAACCGATAAATTGGCGTCGGTGAAATAATTGACATCAACCCGGCGCACGTAAGCTTTTTTTTCTTCAAAATCCAGGGTTTCAACTTGATACTGGGTTCCCCCGTGGATGTAAATCGCTTCTTCGTGTACCAGCATGGGAGCGCTAAAACGATCCACTTCACCGATCACCCGGGGCTTGGGATCGGTAGTATCAATAATGACTACATTTTCCCTGGTGGCGCTGCGCAGGCTAATTTCTTCTGCAGGATACGAGTCTTCCATCCAGTGGTAGCGGCCGTCGCTTAAGTATAGAACATCTTCTTCTTCCAAAAACTTCAAGACTTCGGCAATATTTGCCCTTCCAAAATACTCGTTTTGTTCAAAGGGCAGTTCGAAGGCGGCGCAGCGAATATGATTGGTCAGGATGATCAGGTTGTCAGGATCGGCCAGGCCCCGTTCCGGGGTGCGGCCGAAGAAATATTCAGGGTGTGCGACAATATACTGGTTAAGAGGTTCGCTATTGGCAATCAGTATTGCAAGGGAAGTTCCGCTGCGCCTTCCTGAGCGGCCGGCTTGCTGCCAGGTACTGGCGATGCTGCCTGGATAACCGGTCATCAGGCAGGCGTCCAAAGCGCCGATATCAATTCCCAGCTCCAGGGCGTTAGTGCTGATAACAGCCTTGATCTCACCCCGGCGGAGCCCTTCTTCTATCGCTCGTCTTTCGCGGGGCAAATACCCGCCCCGGTAGCCTTTAATGGCGCTATTTCCCCCTGGTTTAATCTTTAAACCCTGACGCAGGTAGGTCAAAAGGACTTCCACTCCCAGGCGGCTGCGAGTGAAGATAATTGTTTGAATTTCCTCTTTGATCAGCTCACCGGCCAGGTTCTGGGCCTCCAGGAGCGTACTCCGCCTCAGTCCCAGCTCAGGGTTGACCAGGGGCGGGTTATAGAAAACAAAATGCTTTTCAGCCTGGGGGGCACCGTTTTCGGTAACCACTTCCAGCGGCTCTTCGATTAATAGATCAGCCAATTCTCCAGGGTTGGCTATGGTGGCCGAACATAGGATGAATCTTGGTTCAGAGCCGTAAAAATCACAAATTCTTTTCAGGCGGCGTATAACATTAGCGACGTGGCTGCCGAAAACTCCTCGGTACTGGTGCATTTCGTCAATTACTATATAGCTGAGATTTTGAAATAGCTGCACCCATTTGGTGTGGTGAGGCAATATTGCTGAGTGGAGCATGTCCGGATTGGTGACTACAATATGCCCGCTGCGGCGGATACCCTGGCGCAGGCCCGGTTCTGTGTCTCCATCATAAGTATAGCAGTTCAAACTGGTATCAAGGCCTGCTGTTAAATCGCGCAGTTCAGCAACCTGATCCTGCGAGAGGGCTTTGGTTGGAAACAGGTAAAGAGCTCTGCTGGCTGGATTATTAATTAGGGCGCTGACAACAGGCAGGTTGTAACAAAGAGTTTTCCCGGAAGCCGTTGGTGTGACCACCACTACGTTTTTATTATCAAGGGCAGCGTTGACGGCCTTGCACTGGTGGCTGTACAGCTTGTCTATACCGCGCCTGATTAGGGTTTCCTTTATTTGTGCATCGAGCGGTTCTGGAAAATCCGCATAACTGCCTTCTGAGGGAGGTACAATCTCCCAGCGGGTAACGTTACTCATAAATGCGGGATCATCTTTCCACCGCTGCAGCAGTTTGTCTAAATTATTCATCGGCTCATTATCCGCCTTAAACATAAGTTTGCTTTTATTCATTCGACATAAAACCAGGAATATCCTACCTGGTGTGCCCGGCTTTTTTTGGAGAAATCATTAGTAAGATCGGTTGTGATATTACAGAGAAAAGCATCCTTGTTAAGGCCAATGTTAAGGCCAATAAAAAACCGCTTCAGCTTTTAAGTAAGTTTTATTAAAGGCCCTTATCATAAAGCGATGGATATTTCCCGGGCGGATAAGCTGAAGCATGCCGGGGCGTTTTACGCTTTAATATGGTGCAGCGCCCAGATCTTTACAAACTGCGGGCAAACAAGCTGAGCCAACTGATTACTTTAGCCTGTAAAAAAAGCAGCTATAGCTTTCAGGTGGCCTGGTTCAGATTTCCTTTAAAATCAACTTGCTGAGGATGTCAGGTTGTAGCCCTGGTAAGTGCCCCGTCTTAATAGTTCTTTTTCCACATCCTGTGCAATTTGACCTGCCCCCTTAGACCAGTGAGGAGCGATCAGCAGGTCTTTTGAAGTGGATTGACTGGCCAGGCGGTGAATTACAATATGCGGAGCGAGCCTCTCCAGGCAGTCACATAAAATGGGAATATAATCCTCTTCTTTTTCAAAAACGCAAATAGACCCCTCGGAATACTGCCGGGCCAGGGGAGTGTTTTTAATAACCTGCAGGTGATGAAATTTAATTCCATCTATACCAAGGCGGTTAAGATAGTCGATAGTTTCAAGCATCATGGCTGAAGATTCTCCCGGCAGTCCGAGAATAATATGAGCGCAGATATAAATACCTCTTCCCCTGGTTAATTTAATCGCCTGCTCGAAGCAAGCGGAATTGTGTCCCCGATTGATCAGGGCAAGCGTTTTATCATGCGAGGATTGCAGTCCATATTCCAGCCATAAATGATATTCAGAGGCATACAGTTCCAGCAAGTCAAGGATGTTTTTATTAATGCAGTCCGGCCGGGTAGCTATGCTTAAACCGTTTACCAGCGGGTGGCCTAAAGCTTCATCATAGAGTTTTTTCAATTGTTCCAGGGGAGCATAAGTATTAGTATATGACTGGAAATAAGCCAGGTGTTTAGCCCCCTGTTTTCTTTTGAGCCCTCTCTGGATCTGCCCGGTGACTGAAGATGGTCTGGAAGGTTTATTCTGATCATCCTTTGCGAAAGGAGCAAAAGATGGGTTATAACAGTATGTGCATCCGGAAGTCCCCACGCTGCCATCCCGGTTTGGACAGGAAAAACCGGCATCTATGGGTATTTTATAAAGAGGTTCCCCAAATTTATTTCGAAAAAAATTGCTTAAGCGGTAATACCAGCCTGGCTGGTTAGTTCTAACAGGCTTATTCATTATTGGAGGCCTCTTTACTGGAATCTGCCTGGTTTTTTCTCATTGCAGCGATAGTTTCCGGCCGCTCCAGGTAAAGGAGCAGTACCGAGAGATCAGCCGGAGTTACTCCTTCCATGCGGCTGGCCTGACCGATGGTTGAAGGGCGGACCTGTTCCAGTTTCTGGCGAGCTTCGCTGGAAAGATTCTTTGCTTTCTGGTAATCAAAATCTTCCGGGATTTTTTTATCATGCATCCGGGCTGTCTTTTCTACCATCAGGCCCTGTTTGGCAATATAACCGGCATATTTAACCTGGTTTTCCAGCTCTTTTATGGTCCCGGGCGGCAGTTCAGGGAAGGTCTTGTTTTCCCACTGGAGATAGGCAGGATAGCTTATTTCAGGACGCCTGATTAGCTCTAAGGCAGTGACAGGTTGTCTTGGCGCTGGAGAATTGTATTCTGTTAGGAAAGAATCAATTGCGCTTCCAGGGTTAAATCTTGTTTTTTCCAACCTGAGCAGTTCTTTCTCTAAAAACGCTTTTTTCTCCAGGTGCCGTTTATAGCGATAATCATCAATCAGTCCAATAGCCCGGCTTTTTTCTGTGAGGCGCAGATCGGCATTATCCTGGCGTAGTAAAAGGCGGTATTCTCCGCGTGAGGTAAAAATCCGGTATGGTTCCTTTACTCCCCGGGTAACCAGATCATCGATCATAACCCCGATATAAGCTTCATTTCTCTTCAATATCAGCGGATTTTTGTTGCTCAGGAGTAGAGCGGCATTGATACCAGCTATTAACCCCTGGGCAGCCGCTTCTTCGTAACCGGTGGTTCCGTTAATTTGTCCGGCCAGGAACAGGTTGCTGACTGGTTTTGCTTCCAGGCTATTTTTTAATTGAGTGGGCGGGGCATAATCGTATTCTATGGCGTATGCCGGGCGCATTATTTCTACATTATTGAGCCCTTCGATGGTTCTGAGAAAGGCTTCCTGGATATGAGGAGGCAGGCCGGTTGATATGCCTTGCAGGTACATTTCGTCAATATCATGTCCTTCGGGCTCAATAAATATGGGATGACGGTTCCGATCGGCAAAACGCACCACCTTGTCCTCAATTGAAGGGCAGTAGCGAGGGCCAGCCCCTTTGATTAATCCGCTGTAAATCGGGGCCTGTGAAAAATTGTCACGAATGATCTCATGAGTTTTTGAATTGGTATAAGTAATCCAGCAGGGAATTTGAGTGGCGGGAACTCTGTCGGTAACTATGGAAAAACCGGGTTCTTCAGGAGAGCCATAAACAGGCTCAAGCCCGGAAAAATCTATACTGCGGCCGTAAACCCTGGGCGGGGTTCCCGTTTTAAAGCGTTCCAGGCTGAGGCCGAGATTTTGCAGGCTTTTTGCCAGGTTATAAGAGGGGGTCAGGCTGCCCGGAGCGGCCTTATAATGAAGATCTCCCAGAAAGAGCTCTGCGCCAAGATAAACGCCGCTGCAAACAATCACTGCCTGACCCGGATAAAAAGCTCCGCTTCTCCCTTTAACGCCGGTGATCATGCTGTTTTCTGCTATAATATCTTCAGCCATATCTTCACGAATAAATAGGTTCGATTCCTTTTCCAGGGCAGCGCGCATTGAGCGCTGATAACCCCATTTGTCGATTTGAGCTCTCAAAGCCTGGACAGCCGGCCCTTTACCCGTATTAAGCATGCGTACCTGTAAAATATTCTTATCAGCCACTCTGGGCATTTCTCCTCCCAGGGCATCGATTTCCCTGACCAGGTGGCCTTTGCCAGGCCCGCCCAGGGAAGGGTTGCAGGCCATATAAGCAACCATATCCAGGTTTAGTGATAGAAGCAGGGTGCGGCAGCCCAGCTTTGAAGCGGCCAGAGCAGCTTCGCATCCGGCATGGCCGGCGCCAATGACGATCACATCATAACCCGGTTTTTTGTTAATGCTGTTCTGATTCATTTTTGAATTTTTATATCTATTCATCTAACAAAATCAGCTGCCTTTTTTTAATCCTTATACTGATCAACACCACCAGGGTAGTAATCTCGGTGATCTATTATAGCTTAAAAGGCCTGTTTTTAATAGTGTTCGAAGCCCCTGGCAACAGGGGCCCGCCTGCCGGCACCAAAGGAATAAGGGGAAATCCGAAGCCCTACTGCAGCCTGGCGCCGCTTGTATTCAGCTGTATCGACCATCTTTATGACACCTCTAACCGTTTTTTCGTCATGCCCTTCTGCAATTATTTCTGAAGGTGAGTAGTTTTTTTCCAGATATAGTTCCAGGATTGGATCGAGCTGCTTATAAGGGGGCAGGGAGTCTTCATCTTTCTGGTCCGGCCTGAGTTCTGCCGAGGGTGCTTTTTCGATAACCCTTTCAGGGATGATTGTTTTTCCATACAGGGCGTTAATATGTTGAGCCAGTTCATAAACCATCATTTTGCGGACATCAGATATTATAGCCAGGCCTCCGGCCATATCGCCGTAAAGGGTGCTGTAACCTACAGCCAGCTCTGATTTATTACCGGTAACCAGGGCGAGGTGTCCTTCCCGGTTTGATATTTGCATTAATATTAAGCCCCTGAGGCGGGCCTGCAGGTTTTCTTCCGCCAGATCCATTACAGGGCCTTTCCCATTGTTTAGCAAATTGATAAAAGTCTTAAAAGGTTCATCGATCCTGATAGTCCGGCTTTTAATACCCAGGTTTTTTACCAGTTCCAAAGCATCTTCTCTGCTGTGCCTGCTGGAGTAGGGTGAAGGCATAATTATTCCAAGGACATTTTCCGGACCCAGGGCTTCAGCAGCCAGAGCGGCAACTACGGCTGAATCAATCCCGCCGCTTAAACCGAGGACTGCTTTTTTAAAACCGGTTTTAGATAAATAGTCTTTAGTGCCTAATTCTAAGACTTGTTTTATGGTGCCAATATCATCAACGTCGGGCGGAACAATTTGAACAGCCGGCTTGAAAAGGTTTGCTGTTTCCACAATAAACAATTCTTCTTTATCAGCCGGAGCCCTGTAAAGCAGTTCCCCACGGTTATTAAATACCAGGCTTGATCCGTCGAATATTAGCTCATCATTTGCCCCGACCTGGTTCAGGTAAATAATGCCGGTATTATGTTTTTGGGCTAGAAAGGCAAGCATATCTTCCCGCAGGGCATGTTTACCGTAATGGTAAGGAGAAGCGGATAGGTTAATAAGCAAACGGGGATCCTGGGCAAAAAGCTTTTCCAGGGGATTGGTGTCATAAAGCGGTTCGCTAAAATAGGCTATATCGTTCCAGATATCTTCACAGACGGTAATGGCAACCGGCAGATCACCTATCATTTCGATCTGTCCATCAGTTGAACTGTTATAGTACCTGGTTTCATCAAAAACATCAAAATATGGCAGCAGGGTTTTTAAGTGGATTGATTTGATTTTTCCACTTTCCAAGAAAAGAGCTGCATTATAAAGCCTGTTATCCCGGCGGTGGTTGGCGCCAATGAGTATCGGGACACCGCTTTGTGCGGTCAAAGGTATCAGTTCATCGGTAATAAGTGCTCTTTCTTTGTCTATAAAACCCTTGTAATTAAGCAAGTCTCGGGGTGGATAACCGGGCAGAGCAAGCTCGGTAAATACAATCAGGTCTGCCTTTTTTTCTAAACCTTTTTGATAATATGCTTTTACTTTTCTAAGATTTTGTTCCAGGGCTCCAATCGTTGGGTTAAGCTGGGCCAGGGCAATCCGCAATTTATATACCTCCCCTAAAAAAAATTAACTCACGGGAATGCGACTTTCCCCGTGAGCGTTTTTCCCGTTTGAAATGCCACTTAGTTATGGCTGAAATTATAATCAAGCTGAGCCTTAAAGTCAAGGCAAAGGCCATTATCCTTGCCAGACCCGGGCGTGATAATTATAATTATAATAAAGGTATCAACTCAAGCCCTATTTTGTTTTGGTTGCCTGCTGAAGAAAACTGAGCTCGCTTCAGCTTTCCTCAGCAGGCTTTACTGGATCATGACAGCATAGGCTGTGTAGTTACAAATAAAGCTTTATTCTAAGGAGGTGCTTTAATGCTAGAGGTTTATGTTAAAAATGGTTGTCCGTACTGCGAAAAGCAGATTGAGGTGCTTGAAAAAAAGGGTGCAGATTATAAGCTTCATAATGTTAGCACGGATCGGGAAGCTTTAAACAAAGCCCGCCAGGACTATAAAGCCGATAAAGTTCCGGTGGTAGTTGAGGATGGTGTTGTTAAGAGTATTGGTTTTGGTGGTGGGGGTTGAGGGATATAAAGTTTAAGGCCGCCGGAGGCGGCCTTATAATGTACTGAAACTGCAACTAATCAGCCTATGGTCCTTGTTGAAGGATATGCGGTGCCACAGGGTCGTTCGAACCGTCCCCTGTGGCTTAAAATATCATTATTCCTGAGAGGACAGCTTTTCAGCCGGATCCAGGTGAACAATGGTATTGCAATGGTATTTGCTGCTGACATGATTTTCAACCTGGTGGGCGATATCATGAGCTTCTTCCAGGCTGAGATGGCCATTTACTTCGATATGAATGGTAATCACCTTCCATGATCCATAATCATGGATTTCCAGGCGGTGAGCATCTATAACTCCATCGACCTCCCTAACGCATTTGACAACTCCTTGCTGCAGTTCATAGTTTGGAGCAGCACCCAGCAGCTTGCTGTATGAGCGGCGCATTATTTTAAAACCGGTATAAATTATGAAAAGGGCAATGGCTATACCAAGGAGAGCGTCAAGGGAATAAAATCCAAAATAACCACCTGCTAAAGCTACCAGGACCAGGCCTGATGAAAGCGAATCGCTGCGGTGATGCCAGGCATCAGCTTCCAGGGTGTCGGAATCAATTAGCTGGCCCAGGCGGGCAGAGAAATGGTACATTAATTCTTTAAGAATGATAACAACAACAACCATGATCATAGAAGCTATAGAAGGGTTGGCGAAAATATCTTCAGACAGGCGGCTGTATGCGCTGTAAATAAAAGACCCGCCTGCCCCAGTCAGCATCAGTCCAATTATCAATCCGGCCAGATATTCTGTGCGGCCGTGCCCGTGGGGATGTTCACTGTCTGCTTTTTTGCCGGCCATGATAAAACCAATGAGCACTACCAGTGAAGAAAATATGTCGGATGCGCTGTGCGCCGCATCGGCAATCAGGGCCAGGCTATTGGTCAGAAGGCCAAAGAGCAGCTTAAAAAGTGCCAGGATTGTATTACCCAGCAGGCTTACCCAGCTTTCAATTATACCGATGCGCCTTCTTTCGGCCGGTTTTCTTAAGTCACGGTTTTTTATTATTGTTTCAACTATCAGGCTGGCAAAATGTTTCATGAATAAATACCCGTTATTCTTAAATTATCACTAATTATAACACAAGCCACTTCCCTATCCCATGCCAATTGCCCAGCTGCATCCCATGCCAATTGCCCAGCTGCTTCTACAAGACTTAGGAATACGGGTCATCGGCACTTGGAGCCTTGATTTAGCCCCTAAAAGGTACTCTATCGGTTCTTATTATGGGTGAAGGTTTTGGCCTTAAATAAATTAGATTATTACGTACCTAACCAATCTAAGCGGGTATCAAGACTTAAAATGTAAATTATCTTTTAAAACCTCTTTAAAGCGATATCAGTCTTTGTTTTACGTTTATATATGCCTTTTGTAAAAATGCACTCAATATGAAATAATAGACTATATCATTGATTTTTCATATAAAACAATACAGTTTTATACTGTTATAAACTTCTTCCATCGAGTTTAATGAGTTAAGTAAATACAAATTTTCAAACAAAATCCCTTGCAGCAGTCAGGATAAAAAGTAGCGAGAGAACATTTTTGGGCTTAATGTTCAAGAAACATTTAGATCATTAAAGGTATATAGAAAATTTTTGGTTTAGCATAGCAACTATTGTAAACTTTACAAGAGCAGTTATTCAGTTTAGTCCGGTTAAGCAGAATAGCATTAAATCAGGAGTAAGAATTAGAAATATTTATCTGATAGGAGGTTGAAACTTGTCTTTATGGGAGAACTTTGTTGGCGGCCTTACAGGCTTATTTGATTTCATGGGCAGACGCTCTGATCAAATTGCTGAACTCACGTTAGAGCACTTTTGGCTTGTTTTAACGGCAATGATAATAGCGATTGCCATAGGTATAACAGTTGGTGTATTGATATCATACTGGGATCCTATTGCATACCCCGTAATAAATGTTACACAGGTTATCATGACTATCCCGAGTATAGCCATGATTGCTATTCTAATCCCTTTCTTTGGAATCGGTTTTAACAACGGTGTAGCAGCATTAACCCTTTATGCGCTTTTGCCTATAGTTCGTAATACCTACACGGGCATCAGGGCTATTGAAAAGGCTGTTTTGGAATCAGCGATCGGGATGGGGATGAAGGAATCTGTAATACTGTTTAGAATTAAACTGCCCCTGGCCCTGCCGGTAATTATGGCCGGGATCAGAACATCTGTGGTTATGGGTATTGGTATTGGTGCTATTGCCGCTTATATCGGAGCCGGTGGATTGGGCATATTAATTTTTAACGGTATTAACTGGGTTAATTATCCCATGGTTTGGACAGGAGCAATATTTATATCAATAATGGCGATCATTGCAGATCTTGTTCTAGGCTGGACCGAGAACAAAATGTCGTGGCGAACTTAATCAATAAACTAACTGTTAGATATTGTAGAGAGGAGGCAGGAGCTTTTGATTCGTTTAGAAAACTTAACAAAGAAATTTACCCCAACAGACCCTCCGGCTGTAGATGATCTTAGCCTGGAGATTAAGGAAGGCGAAACCTGTGTGTTAGTTGGGCCATCGGGGTGCGGCAAGACAACCACTATGAAAATGATTAACCGCTTGATCGAACCGACAAGTGGTAAAATTTACATTAATGGTGAAGATAGTTCCAAGATGGATCCGATTAAATTAAGATTAGGGATCGGCTATGTAATTCAGGAGATTGGCCTATTCCCTCATATGAATATTGCAGAAAATATTGCTACCGTACCCAGGGAGCTCAAATGGCCAAAAGAAAAAATCTGGAAAAGAGTAGATGAACTTTTAGAAACGGTGGGGCTTGAGCCAGAGCACTTCCGGAACCGCAAACCCAAAGACTTGAGTGGTGGGCAGCGGCAAAGAATAGGGGTGGCCCGTTCAATGGCAGCTGACCCGCCAATTATGCTTATGGACGAACCTTTTGGCGCCCTGGACCCTATAACCAGGGCTCATTTACAGAATGAATTTTTACGTATTCAAAAGAGAATCAAGAAAACCATCATTTTTGTAACCCATGATATTGATGAGGCCATCAAAATGGGTGATAAAATTGCCATCATGAGAAAAGGAAAACTGGTGCAGTATGATTCACCTGAAGATATGCTGAGCACTCCGGCTAATGAATTTGTAGTAAACCTGGTTGGAGGAAACTATTCGATTAAAAGGCTTCACCTGATCAGGGTGGATGAAATTATCGACAGGAGTCCGTTTACTGCTTCTCCCGAAGGGACAATAAGTGAAACAAAGGCCTTACTTGATAAAAGTAAGCTGGGCCTGGTGGTAATTACAGATGAGAAGAAGAAAGTTATAGGCTTGGTTATTCCTGCTTATCTCAAAAAAGAGGGCGAATATAACGCAGATATTATGGAAGAAACTGGAGCGACGGTGGGTTTAGGGTCAACTCTAAATGATGCCTTATCGGTTATGCTCAGTAGTGGGCAGGGTTATGTAATCGTCGTGGATGAGAAAGAACGCATTGAAGGAGTTGTAACCTTGAATGGTATAATGGGGGTGCTGCAGGACGATGACTAAAAAATGGGCTTCACGTATTTTTTTCAGCCTGCTGTTGCTGGCCTTATTCGTCGGTTATCCCTGGTATGGCATCAATAATCCAGCTGATAGAACCGTCGGACGGATGCTTACCACAGATAATATTATACTCTACGCACAGCAACACCTGACCTTATGGGGCGTTTCTCTTTTGTTTGCTATTGCGTTTGGTGTATCTGTTGGCATCCTGATTACCCGGCCTTACTTCAGGTTTGCAGCGCCGGTTGTTGTAAATATTGTTAACATTGGACAGACAGTTCCCAGTATTGCGGTTCTGGCAATTTTTATGGGTATTATCGGGATGGGGTTTCAAACTGCTGTTGTTGCTCTCTTTCTATATTCGATTTTACCTATACTTCGTAATACTTATGCCGGGATAAACA
>PWYU01000026.1 GCA_003567725.1 Syntrophomonadaceae bacterium
GTTTTATTCTTGCTGCTGTTTCGGTGCGGTTGCATACGGTAATCATGACTGGTGGCGTTGGATGGTTATATTCCATCCACATTTTCCAGGTTTCACGCCAGTCATAGTCTAGAAGGTAGTAAGCATTTAAAATCAGATCAGGTAAGGGCTCTTCTGGCTTGGCTGCCCTGGTCAGGTCGTTTTTTACATCCGAATCGTTATAAATGTGATAAAGCCGCGATTTGTATGTTTTTGCATCGGGGACCATATCGTCGCGGATAACAACCCGGGGGGTTTTTACCAGTCCTGATTCAATCGCATTATTTAAGCCAAAGTCACTGACAATCCAATCAAAAAGGGATTCTTCGCCGCTCTTCTTACCCGAAGGGGTAAAAGGTGTGGCCGTGAAATCATAGCATTTTAATATATTCCTGGTTCAGTGTAACCTGTCTAAACCGCCGATCCAAATAGTTGCCTCTTCTGCGCTGTCTTTCATGTCGCGCTGGCGGAGGTACTTGCCTTCAGCTTCCCAGTTTACCCGCCAGGGCTTTTAGATTCCGACCGGGCACCTGGGAAAATTAACAGGGGTCTGATCCTAAAAGGGATCTGCATAACTTTTGGTGCTGTGGTAAAATATATTATGAGTTGAAAAAAGGTGGTGAGCATGATGTTAGAAAAAGAGATTGAAGCAGTGGTTCGAGAACTACCCGATCAGTTAAAAGTCTTAGTATTAAAATATGTTAAGCAATTAAGCAAAGACAAGGACACATCTCCTTTTAAGTTTTCTTGGAAAGGAGGTTTATCTGATTTAAGTGAGCACTATACTTCTATAGAGCTACAGCATAAGGTGTTGGAGTGGAGATAATGTATCTTTTAGACACAAATATTTTGTTAGAAATACTGCTGCAACAAGAAAATAGTAATGAATGTGAAAAATTCATGAATAATAATCTTGGTGCACTAGCAATTTCTGATTTTACTCTGCACTCGATAGGTGTAATCCTGTTGCGTGATAAAAAATATGAAGTATTTGGCAATTTCATTTCAGAAGTATTAGAAAAAGTAATTATATTCAACCTGCCAATGAGCTCGTATTCTTTAATTGCAGAATACAGTAAAAAAACAGGCTTAGATTTCGATGATACGTATCAATGTCTTGTTGCTAAACACTATATATTGTCAATAGTTACTATGGACTTTGATTTTAAAAAGGTTGAAGATGTAAAAGTATTGTTCTTGTAGTTATTGTTTCTGACTTATGCAGGACATGCTTTATCAATAGCCGTAATTTGAGTATATTAATTACAAGCTATCTATAAGGCACCTGATCCACCTGGAAAAATTTACAGCAGGGTCAGTCCCCGAAAAGGAGGAACCCTCTATCCCGCCAAGGCTTTTAGATTCCGACGGCACAGTCCTACCAGAATTGAAGCATGATATGAGCCGTGATATAATAAGGTAGCACTAAAGGCGCATGCTAAAATAGGGAGTTGAGGATAATGGCTGCCAGAATGAAAAACTTAAATGACAATCAACTAATTGCAGTTGAAGCTTTTATAGCGAGAGTAAAGCAGAAATATACATTAGCTGAGGCGATAGCTTTTGGTTCAGAGGTTTTAGGCTGGGCTGAAGAAGGATCAGACCTTGATATCCTTATTGTTACTGAGAATAAGTTAAACCATCGTGACAGGCATTCTATACAAAACATGTCAACTGAAATAAACTGGGAGTATGATACTAATATAAGCCCTACCATAGTTGACAAAGAAAATTGGGAACATGGCCTGTACTCAATTCTTTTAATTAAAGATGAAGTTGATAGAGATGGAGTATCAGTGTGTTGAGTAACAGCGATAATAAAGAAGTTATAATTGACCATTGGTTTGATAAAGCCAGGCGAAGTAATAGTGCTGCGGAAAGAGAACTAAACTCAGGGAATCTCGATTTTTCAGCCAATCGGATTTATTATGCCGCCTTTTATGCAGTTACTGCTGCCCTTATGCAATTAGGTCAGCGGTATAAGAAGCATATAGTGCTGTAAGAGCGGCTTTTCATCGTGAATTTATAAAAACTGAACTTGTTCTCAAAGAATATGGCTTTTTATACGATACTGTTATGCGGGATCGTGAGGATGCTGTCTACTTGTCGTTTATTCAAATTGAAGAAGATGTATTAAAACAAGAAATCGATCAAGTGAAAAGCTTGATCGAACTTATGGAAAAAACTTGTTCAAAAGCAAAAGATTGATCAGTAATTGTTTATCAGTGTAGTCAAATCCAGAAAGAAAACAATCCGAATTGGCCTGATCCCTTAAAGCGATTCATACCGAACTATGAGTATCTTTTCTAAGACTTTTCACCATACAGCGCAGAAGAAATCCGCGGTGGGGTTGAGCTTCGGATCTTTATCAGTATCTTCATCAACCGCCATATGATCTAATATCTCGAGTTGGATCTTATTGTGTCACAGCATAATTATCCTTTTGTTTTACAGGGGGTCAGACCCCGAAAGGGAACTTAGTCAATCAGCTTAGCTTTACTCTTTGCCTGGCAATTCACACCCGGGACTTCTGCAATCCAGCCGATCAACCATAAACCGTCTTTCATTATAACGGCAGCATAGTTGTTACTCATTTAAATCACCCCACCGGAGTAGGTTGATTAAGAATGAGTAGCATTGCTACGCATAATTACCCTATTGATGCGATATGCCCCTTATTTGCCTGTAATGCCACGAGATGCTACAGCATTATGTCTTAATGTTAGGCAAACCAACCCCATAATTTCATGGGTAACAGACAATATTTAACTTTTGGGCCATGTCCAACATCTTTCTATCAAAAGATATTAGCCCGGCCTCTTTTTTTCGACAGGTAGCAAGATAGGCCATGTCATAGGCCGGATGGCCCAGGCGGCAGGCCAGATCAAAACACTCTGCATATAAATCAGCGGCAGGGAACAGCTCATCAATTAACCCTGCGCAGTTCAGCGTCTTTTCCTTTAAAGCTTCCTGCGACAGTGTCCCCGCCTGGTAATATTTCCACATCACATTAGCAATTTCATAAAGATACAATGAGGGGGCCACCACCCAGTCAGCTTTTTTCAGGATTTCTGCAACCGGCTCGCGTCCGGTCTGGCCTAAAGCGAAGCGGACAGCAGCATTAGCGTCGAGCACTGTAATCATCTTTCACGGTCCTCTCTGATCAACGTAACCGGATCGGGGAGGGCATTTGCATTAGGCACCTGGTTATTTTCCATCATTTTGATCAGCGCCAGCCGCTGTTCGCGCTTATTGTCGTCCATTTCAAGAGACCGCTGCAACAGATAAATAGTCTCACTGGTAATGCTGTTTCTTTTAGCTTTAGCCCGCTCAACAATTTTTCGATAAATATGCTCAGGCAGGTTACGAACCTGTATTGTCGGCATGATAAACCACCCCTTTCTTGCCCCCATTATACTACCAAGAGGTTATGCATGCAATATGCACCAAAAAGTCTTTACATGAGCAACCGCTACATGATCCTACTATATTAATTATGAAGGAGATTTTATTTAGGTAATATCCTGTAATGTCTGTAAAAAGGAAATAAAGGCCCGGGCGTCAAAGTTAGCTCCTTTTAAAAGTAGGTTGTATATATCCTATGTTTGTGTATAATCTAGGGTGAGGTGATTCAAATGCTTATTAATACAAAGGCTATGTTTCCATTGACAGAAGCCAACCGAAATTTTTCCCGTGTCGCTCGCACTGTTGACGAACAAGGCTCGGTATTGATTCTTAAAAACAACGTGCCGCGTTATTTGGTAATTGACATCAGCAAAATTGAAGACATGGATAACACTGAGTCCGAACGGGTTGAGCAAATTGCAGCCCGAATAATAAAAGATAATTTGACTGCATTCAAGGCCCTGGCAAAATGACAGTCTTATCAGTTGAACAGATTTTAAAGCTTCATGAGATGATGCTTCAGTCGACCGGTGGAGCAGAAGGGGTTCGTGATAAAAGCGCTCTGGAATCAGCCATCTATCATGTTTATGCCTCTTTTGATGGAAAAGACCTGTATCCATCAATTGAAGAGAAAGCCGCGCGCCAGGCATATGTTATCATACGGAGCCACCCTTTTGTGGATGGTAACAAGCGTGTCGGATTACTCGTGATGCTCGTCTTCTTTGAACTCAACGGTGTAGAGTTGCGATTCACACAGGACGAATTAATTGAGCTTGGTTTTTCCACTGCTGCCGGTCATATTGATGATCAAAATCTTTTTGAATGGATCAATGCTCATAAACAATAATTCTAAAGGGGTTTGGATGAAAATAGAGATTGTGTATCCGGTAAGCTTGACGCGATTGACCTGACCTCGATTATAAGCCATGGGTCACTTCATTATCTTAAATGCAATATTTAAAGAAGAAAAGGAGTTCCTGGCACCGTTACCCGCTCGATGCAGGCACTGGAAGAACTTGCCCGGGGGCAAAAGGTGACAGATTATTTAGAGACAATGGTCCGCTAGATTATCAACGCCAGGGATGATATGAGCTATATTGATATGCATGAAGCGGTTAAGAACGTATCACCAAAAGGAGGCGAGTTGCTCATGACTATTGCGGAGAAGCTTAGAAATGAAGGTAAAGAAGAAGACAGAGAA
>PWYU01000024.1 GCA_003567725.1 Syntrophomonadaceae bacterium
AATCAAGCGCTCAATACCCAGGGCGGCAAGAGGGAAAAAGATGAGCCCATCTAACCACATGGGATTTAATGTTTGCACCACACTGTAAGAACAAAGGGCGTAAGACAATGAAAATATGAACAGAGGTAATCCCGGAGCTCTCCAGGTTGAGCGCAGGTAAATGGCAAAGGCAGCCCCTGCTAAGCCTACCTTTAAGATAATCATGGCTAAAACTGCCTCTGAGATTAAATTTTTCGGAAACAGAAGGATAATAAATGTAAAAGGGCTTGCCAGGTAATAGGCATAGACGCCCATCATTTCACCGCCTAAAGAACGGCTATAAGAATAAAAGAGGCTTTTAGTACCGGTAAAAAGATCACGAAAAGCTTCGTAATAATAAACGTACTGACCATTTAAATCCAGGGCAAGCACCGACCCGCTTCCGAAAGGATATACACCCCTCAAAGCGTACACAGCAAGCAGGATCGCTGTGACTGTTATAAATACCCTGCCGCAGTGAAATAGTAGCGATATCAGTTTTCCTGGTTTGCTCATCCGAACCCCGATTATTAATCAATTTCTCTAAACCAAAATTTAAGCTCAATATTTTTAAAAAGATCTCTTCACCACAGCAAAGCTTTTAAAAAAGGAATTTAGACTTCGGCTAGGTAAAAATAGAATATTTCATATCCGGGCTCTCAAAAACCACAAGTTTTTAGGGACTTGTAGTCAAACCCGGCATGGTAGTCCGAAAAGGACTGGTGGTTGTTTTTACCGTCGTTGTTTCAATAGTGCTAAGCCCTGGTGTGGTAGGTTGAAAAGGACTGGTAGTTGTTTTTATTGTCGTTGTCTCAATAGTGCTCAATCCTGGCATAGTCGTATCGAGAAAATTGGTTGTTGTTTTAAACACCGTTCCTGTAGTAGCTCGCCTTGTAGTGGTCCCAGTTATAGCCACAGAGCTGGTTCCGGCTACAGTGGCTCTGGTCGTGGTAGTTCCGGCTACAGTTGTTCCAACCGCAGTAGTCCCAGCCACAGTTGTTCCAACCGCTGTGGTCCCGGCCATAGTGGTTTCAACGGTCGTAATCACTGTGGCTCCGGTTTCGTCCTGGCTACCTGTTGTTTCGGTTTCCGTTCCTGATAAATCAGTTTCCTCCACAGTGGAATCCTTTCCAAAATAGTCGAAGGCAATAAAAACAGTCATCCCCAGGACCAGCATAACCAGGACCGTAATAATGATCAAAGGTTTAGTATTCATAAATCAACTCTCCTTTTCAAATGGTCACATGCCCTAGCCTTTTCACATATATCTTACCCGGCAAGCATGAAAAAAACATGAAATTATTTGCGTCTTATAAACAATCTAAAAGGAACTGTCCTTTACTTGTCGAACTATTCTTAAAATCTACCTGAGGGCGCCTAAAAATGAAACCTATTTTGCCAATGAACAGTCATTCCATACCCGAACTTCCGGACCATTTTCTTTTAAGTGAGCGAATTAGCAAGCTACACCATCAGATGTCTTCCGGACAAGCACTGGAAATATCCGCCCCAGCCGGTTACGGTAAAACCACCCTGGTTGCATCCTACCTGAAACACTTCAGAAATGAAGCAAATCAGGCCTGCTGGAACCGGTTAAGTAAAAAAGATGCTCACAACCCGGCTTTTTTTTCTTCCAGGCTTCTTTCAATGCTGCACTTTTTACTAAAAGACTGCATTATGGAAGAAAAAACTTCCTTAAAACAAAAACTGAATAAAGGTTTTGATAAAGAAGCTTTTTTAGATCTCCTCACCCTTGCCTGGGAAAATTACGCAAAAAGACCTCATAAAGGACTTTGCCTGGCTTTAGATGAATGTGAACACCTGGCTGCAAACAGCGAAGCTCAGGCTATTCTCACCTATATATTGGATAAATTTCCACCTAACATCAATCTATTGTTAATGAGCCGGGTTCCGCTAGAGATTTTTACAGAAAAGCAAAAATTGGACAAAAGGTGTTTAAAAATCACCATGGCCGATCTTGCTTTCAGCCCAAACGAAATTAAAAAACTTTTTGAGCTGATTAATCCTGGAAATTCGGTTATCTTCATGGCTGAAAAATTGGCTGATTTATGCGAAGGGTGGATTGCTCCGGTTTTGATCATGGCCCAGGCTTTAATGGAAAAAGAAAAGGCTGGGCGCCTGGAAAAATATGATATACAAAGAGCTACGCTAAACAAACACAATGCAACCGGTAAAATAGGACCTCATAAACTGGCTGCAGAAATGGAGCAAGCACCAGAAAGCCTGATGGAAACCGGCAGCTCCCTTTTTAACTATATTGAAGGTGAAATAATCAAGGACTTAAACCAGGAAGACCTGGAACAGCTAGCCAGCTTAGGATTATTAAAAACCTTTTCCGCCCCACTAGCTGACGCTATTTTTAGAATAAACAATCTGGAAGAATTTTTCAACCGAAACAAGCAAATTGCTCTTCTGGCTTACGAAATTCCTGGATATACTGGCTATTTCCGCTTTCAGTCCATTTTAAAAAGCTACTTAATTAAATCTGCTTCCAAGATTTTTGGGCGAGAGCAGCTTGATAAACTTCATTATAATACTGCTTCGTATTTCATAAACGAGGGATCCTATTTGCAAGCGGCTGAACATATTGCCCACTGCCCCACTTACCCTAAAACCCTCGAATTGGTTACTACTGTGGGAATCAAGTTCATGATTGTAGGCGAAAGTGGACACCTGAAAAAATGGCTTGACCTGCTTCCAAAGCAGGTACTAATGATCAATCCCGTGTTACTTGTCTTCAAAGCTCTTTTAATGCCCCATTCATCTTACCGGGAAGCGGAACAACTTTTACTTAAAGCCTATACCCTGGCCAATAAAGAAGGTAATCTTCTTTTGCAGTACAGGGCAGCTACCTCACTGGTTTTTATCTACTATATTTCCGGCAATATGGCCGGGATTGTTAAGATAACTACCAGGGCAAAAAACGTGCTGAAGCGTTCAGGTGAACCTTTTAAAGGCAGTTTCAGCCTTCTTAAACTTATGAACGCCACAGGCAAAAGCGCCTTTTTCAAAGGTTTTAAGGAAGCAGAACAACAGGATATTACAATCCTACCAGAAGAAGACCGCTGGCTTCACCTGGGTTACTATAGCTTAGCGGCAAGCTATCTTGGCAGCCCTCTAGATGCAGAAGAAGCAATGCAACAAGCCTTATCGCTGGCGAGTGTTGAGAAAACAGAGGCTGCCAAAGCTACCGCTCTTTACCTCTTATCAACCGCTTTTTTCCTCCAGGATAAACGAGAAGAGCTATTAAACTCTCTTGAACCCTTAAAAGAGATTAGTGAAAAATATCAATTCAGCTTCTTTTTAGCTAGTTTTAAGCTTTACTCTGGGTATTTACGTTACTACGCCTTTGATCACCCAGGTGCCTTACATCTGCTTGACGAAGCAGGATCTTTATATCGAAATTGCGGTAACCTGGCCATGGCTCTGCTGGCTAAACTACATAAATTATTATGGACAGATGCGACGGCTCAAAAAGAGTTTATCCTGGCCCGGGCTAACTGGGTGGTAGAGAAAATAGGGCGTTTAAATGCTGGAAATCTGGTTGAAGAAATTGCTCTTTCTATTCATGGTGCAATCAATCTTAATAACGGAAATATTGAACTTGCTGAAACCAGCCTGCTTCTTTCAACAAAAAAAGCGCGTGCCAAAAAGGCAAAACAGGTTATGGCAGGGAACTTTTTTTACCTGGCACGCCTGTATTACACGACCGGGAAAAAAGATCAGGGCAAGGAAAAACTGAAAGAAGCTTTGAAATTGTCCCAGGAAGGAGATTACACCATCTTTTGGGCTATCCATCTACCTACGATTACCGAAATGGCTATAAGAGCTTTAAATGAAAACTTTTATCAAAAACATGCCAGTAAAATCCTAACAGCGTTTTTCGGTAAAGAAAACACCCGTTACTTGGAGCAAAAAAGTAAAACTCTGCCAGGAGAAGAAATCTGCTCATTTAGCACTCGCTTCCTGGTAGAGGCGGAAGAAAACCCCAATAAAAAACTATTTGTAGTCCAGGCCCGGCTTTTTGGTCGCGTGGAAATCAGTATCAATGGAGAACCTATTCCTGATGGAGCCTGGAAAACCCGGAAAAACCGGGGCATAATTGAGTACCTGCTATTGAACTGCGGAAAATCAATTAATAAAGAAACCCTTATCGATCTCTTCTGGCCCGATGCCGACAGCAGAGCTGCTCATACCTCTTTTAGAACAGCCCTTTACATGTTAAGAAAGCTATTTGATGCTTACGGCTTGGAACTAAAAGGCTCCGGGTCCTTTATCATGGAAACTACAGGCGGACTAATGATCAAACATGATGACAGCATTGATCTCGATTACAGCCGCTTCATAACATACTTTGAAGAACTGGAAACCTTAAGCCCCTTGAATACAATTACTCGACTGGAAATGTTGGAAAAGGCTGTGTTACTTTACCGGGGCGAACTATTGGAAGGAAAAGATTATGGTGACCTTCTTTATTTTGAACAGGAGCGCTGCAAATTACTTTTCG
>PWYU01000028.1 GCA_003567725.1 Syntrophomonadaceae bacterium
ATCTACTGGCTGCCCGATTTCATTCGGGACCAAGAGGCCGGAGGTTCAAATCCTCTCGCTCCGACCACTGAATATCAAGGTTTTCGGGAAGTTAGCAGTTCCTGAAAACCTTTAATTTTTCCCTAGTACGCATTCGGTACGGCTACAGAAATCAGTGCATTTTTTTTGCTTTTAGCTATTAAATACGACCTTCTAATAAGTTATTTCAGAGGCTACTCGATGGCATGAAAATTTTCACACTCTTATGCTTATAGAAAATAAACAATAAGAGTATTATTAGATTCGTTTGATAATAATGGTTTATCGCTTAAAATAGTAAAAGGATTTCCAAGTAAAAAAATTATAGTTCCGGATTATTTATGTTATAATTTTTTGAAGTAACCATGCTGGGTACTACTTATAAAGATATAGAAAGCAAGGTATTATATGGAAATATTATTTGATGTCAGTTACCTCCTTACCCAATCTATCAATGTGTTTGTCCTGGTTTTTACCCAGTTTATTAATGGGTTATTGGTTCTGCATAAAAATGTTAAGGTTAATTATACCCGTAAGATTAATCATTTTCTGTTATTTTTTATTCCAATCATCTTAAACCGCGGCTATGCCCATGAGGAAGTTTATGGGCTTTATGCTTTGGGAGCTGTGATTGCCGTAGCCAAATTTATCTTTTATATTAAGCCTATCCGGGACCGGGTTTTTTTAATCCGAACCATGTTTCATTCTTTTGATCGCCCCGAAGATCGCCCCTATACTCTTCTGTGGATCGTTACCCAGACCGCTGCCGGTCACCTGGTTCTTCTGCCGGCAAGTATAATATTTTCTTACTATGATTTGCTGCATCTCATTGCCATTCCAATTTTTATCTATGGTATTGGCGACGGGCTTGCCGAGCCGGTAGGGGTGAAATTTGGAAAGCATCATTACAGCGCCTATGCCTTGTTTACGAAAAAGAAATATACCCGCAGTCTGGAAGGAAGCGCGGTTGTCTTTATAACCAGCCTTGCAGTTATTGCCGCTTTTTATAGTTTTTTTACCCTCCCGCAATTTATTGTGGCCATGATTGCCATTCCTTTAATCATGACCCTGTTTGAGGCTTTTTCGCCGCATACCTGGGATGCTCCGACCATGTTTTTTGCCGGGTGTGCCAGTATCTTTGGAGTGATTAAACTCTTTTAGGCTTGCCCCTTTAATTAGAACTTGTTAGATGCTATAGTTAACCTAGGGTATTATTATTGCCTCCTGCACTCCTATAATAAGCCGGATTTAAGGGGAGGTTCATCAGAACGGAGGCTGTGAATTAGAATGAACAAGTTAAAAAAGTTATACCAGGCAGCGACAGTCGCTCTTCTTGTGTGTGTTGGTACATTGATTTTAAGCGGCTGTCCTGCTGAAGAGCCTGAAGAACCTGAAAGGATAGTCGGTTTGGCCGCGAATGAAGAGTTCGTGGTTGAGGAAAACGGCTTAAACATGCTTAATGAAGAATACGGTCTTGAATTTGGAGCAGTTTACGAGATAGCAATAGGCCTGACCCACGAAGCGCTGCGGGCCGGTGATGTGGATGCCGCCATTGGCTTTACAACTGACGCGATGATTTTAGAGTATGACCTGGTTAGTCTTATCGATGATAAACAGGTTTTCCCGGCAAACAACCCGGCCCCGGTAGTCCGTGAAGAGGTTCTTGATCGTTATCCTCACATCGAAGGAATCATGGTTGAGGTGGCAGCGAAATTGGATACTGAAACCAAAAAACGCCTGAATCACCAGGCGACGATTGAAGAAAATACTCCTGAAGAAGTGGCCCGAGAGTGGCTTTTAGAAGAAGAATTAATAATGGATCAAGATAGAATGCCTTTTGATGGAAAGCCGGTTACTATCAGGTCTAGTGAGTTTACAGAAGACAGGATCTTAAGGCATATCCTGGTTTTAATGTTGGAAAATGCCCGTATACCGGTAGAGGATAAGAAGCAGATGGTCGGCGCCGAAACAATCCGGGCCGCTCTAATCGCCGGAGAAATAGATGCTTACTGGGAATACACCGGGGTAGCCTGGAGAGAATTTCACCTTGAAGATGAAATAATCAGTGACCCTGATGACTTATATAAAAAGGTAGCGGAAAGAGATGCTTAAAAAGATATCGTTTGGTTGGATTATGCTCCGATGAAAAAGACCTATACGGTGATGGTTCGCCGTGAACATGCCCGGGAGTATGATCTCAGTACAATCAGTGATTTGGCTGAATGGGTTGAACAAGTAGAAGCAGGAGATTTGCAGTAAATGGAATTACCTCCTTTAACACGTAACTATTTTTCATCACAACCAAATAGAGAAATATTTTTTCGCCGGTTGTGTATGTTTTTGCTACTTACCCTGACTGTTTTCCTGTACTTCTTTTGGATGCCTTTGCGGGACACCGCTTTCACTTATTCTCTTGTATCCCTTACTGTTGACAATACGGCTGCATACATTTTTTTCCGGGGGGTAACCACCCTCGGCAGTGAAGGGTTTTTCCTCCTCTTTTTATCGGTCATATACTGGTCCGTTAACAAGGCCCTTGGTTTTTGGGGCTTATTATTGATGCCCCTGGCTATATTTGTTACCAGCGAAGTTCCCAAGGATATCATCAGGCTTCCCCGTCCGGAAGTAAGAGGGGTTACTGTACCCACTTATACATTTCCCAGCGGTCATACCTCAGGGGCGGTCAGTGTCTGGGGTTACCTGGCCATTATGATTAAAAGGCGCTGGTTTTGGGTTGCCTCCATTATGATCATGTTCCTGGTTGGTTTATCCAGGACCATGCTGGGGTATCATTTCCTGGGGGATGTAATTGGTGGCATAATTACAGGGATAGTTTTTTTGGCTGTTTTCTTCTGGCTGGCCAATTATTTAATGGAAAATAATATTGCAGAAAAACTTACCTTTAGCATGCTTATTTTTTTAGCCCTGGCCGTGCCGTTGGCCCTCTCTTTTATTCCAGCACTTTATGCCCCTAATTTAATGGGATACCTGGCCGGAGCGGCATCGGGGCACCTGCTGGAGAGAAAGAATCTAAATTTCAAGCTTCAGGGGAATTTAATACAACATATATTAAGATCTTTGCTGGGCATGGTGGTTATAGCGATTATTGTCCTGGGACCGACAATGATTTTATCTTATAATTTTCACCTTCTCACCTTTATTAAGCATGGCCTGGCTACCTTTTGGGCTACTTACCTGGCTCCGCTGGTGTTTATTAAAACCGGACTTGTCCGTCTATAGATTAATCGTTAAATAGCAGAATAGATCAATACTCCAAATGAAAGTTGTAAAAAATGGTTTTCTGTCTTGCATACTAAAATATTTTTTGTTACCATTTATATGGAATTAATAAAGAATAATCAGGGAAGGTGAAACAAAATGATTGATGTTAAAAGAAGCCTTTATGTAATGATTTGCCTGTCTGCTGCTTTTCTTCTTTTACTGGCAGTGGCAGGCTGTGCTTCCCCGGCCGAAGAAGAAATAATCGATCAGGAAGAGGAAGAAGAGGTAGTTGTTGAAGAAGAGGAAGAAGAAGAAGCTGTCACTGAGGAAGTGGCTGAAGAGCAGGAGGGACCCTTAGCTGTCGATGAGTGGCAAAACCCTACCGACTTGATTGCCCTGCTCAACACGTTCGAAGAGTTGGAATGGACATGGACAAGCATCGAGGATGGCATTGAAACTGATTCTTTCACGGTCAGTTATTATCATGCCGGTAGCGAGACTGTTAATGGTATCGATACCAGTATAGCTGTAATTACTTTCGAAGGACAGGATATTAAAGCTTGGGTTGATCAGGATGGAAACGTAGCCCAGTTAGAAATTGACGGCCAAATCATACCGGGCGAACAGGCTGCGATGATGCTCGACGGCATGGTAATGTCGCTGTTCTGGCCTTTCTGGATGGTTGACGAATATGATATTCGGGGCATGCTTGAAGAGCCCCCTCCCGGGGTAGAATGGAGCACCATTTCTACCACCCAGGAGCAGTTTAACGGTGTCGGAGCAGAAGTAACCCGCCTGCAGCTTAAATTAAGCCCTCCGGCAACCCCTGAAGGTGAAGAAGCAACCGTTATCTGGGCCGTGGCTGACTTTGCCGACCTCCAAATGCTGGTCGAGTGGAGAGTTGAAGAAACAGAAGTTGACGATTTTGCTTTCACAATGAGCGTAGACAAAATTGTTCTTCGCTAACAGTTAAGCCAGGGGACAGTTTTTATTGCCCCCTGGCTTAACTGGTTCAACCCTTCATGTCGTATTATTTTTTTGTTTATTCCGCGCTTCAAAGTGCAGGTTTACGGCTTCAGTTCTTTAAGTTTTTCCGCAAGATCATCTGCTTTTTTCTCATACTCTCTTTTTACTTCTTCCCATTTATCATCACTTGTGTCTTTTAGTGTTTCTAAATTCTCTTTTACTTCCTGCTTCTTTTCCTCCAGCTGTTTTATTTGTTCCTGAAGTTTTATTTTTGCTTCAGCACCTTTTTTTTCAGCCTGTGCTTTCTTCTTGTCAATTTCAGCCTTCCA
>PWYU01000055.1 GCA_003567725.1 Syntrophomonadaceae bacterium
CTGGTATTCCTTTTCACTTACTTGGTTTTTCGCAGTAAAGTGGTGGCAAATGAAGCTATGATTATGCTGGTCGCGGTGATCTGGATAGTAACTCATATCAGGCTCAGGAAAAATGGGATGAACTACTCGGATATTTGGTTAAAGTTAACTCCTAGATTCCTTGTGAAGCTCACGCTGGGTTTTAACATCGGCGCTGTTTTTATAGTGATAATATTTATTACACTCTGGGCCACAAAGTTAATCACATTTCAACCAAATACGGTCACCGGTTTGCTAATAATGGTTTTATTGGCCAACCTCGTTTTCACCTTAATCCAGTCTGGTGTGGAGGAGCTGGTTTTTAGAGGATATCTGCTGAAAGTGCTGGCCGGGAAGGGCCGTTATTTTGCCATTATGATCACTTCCACCGTATTTTCAGTACTTCATTTTCACCATGGATTCAATCCGGTGGGCTGGCTAAATATATTTTTCTTTGGGGTGGTCATGGCCCAGATGGTCTTTACCTGGAAAAATCTCTGGTTACCCTGGGGTTTCCATGCGGGCTGGAATTTTTTCCAAACTGACATTTTCTCTTTTCCGGTTTACGGCAGGGCTAGGATGGAACTGCTTGAAATGAACCCGGTTACCGGCAGAGACATTATCACCGGTGGCAGTTATGGACCGGAAGGAAGCTTGCTTACCACTGTGCTGCTACTTATTTTTATAATAATACTTTACTCTTTGCCGACCATAAAGTGTAAGTTCGGGGGAAGCTTTGGTGATTCGGGCAAAAAAGGCGACCTTTTGTTAGAAAGGGGCGACGGTTATGGCGATAAAAAATGGTTCCACCGTAACTGCTCCCAGTATCATCAGTGCATTTGCCTTTGCCTTACTGATAGAAGTTACAAATTCTATATTTGGTATTAGCGATACGATAGGACTGAGATTATCAAGTGTTTTATTTTCTATTCTATATTCAGTCTCTGTCATATTGCTTTTTATGCCGGTGCTTAGAAAATATAGTCAAAAAAGGTTCAACTGGAAAATATTTTTGAGATACGTAGTGCCGGGTCTATTTATTTTATTGCTTACGACTCTCCAACCAAGTTTGACTTATGACAGCCTAACTTTCTAACTTTTAACGCACTTTTTGTCGCAATTTTATTCGGCTTAGGGGTTGTCAGGTCAATTGATGCTGAACCTAAAAAGTACAATAGCAGCTAGAACCATGGTTTTATATTTCACATTTAAGTTAGTCATGAAAAATGCAATAAAAGAATTAAAAAGAGAAAACACGCTTCAAAATGCCCGGGTGTGATAAGGAAATCTGTTAAAAAGGAGCTGAGGGGGAACATGAGTAAGATACTATTTTTAAAAACAATGCCTTTACTAATGCTGTTTTTATTCACTGCAGCAGGTTGCCATCTTCTTGGTGCAGATTCAGGTGCTGATGAAATGTCCAAGCTAAACTCCAAAATTAAAGAACTCACAAATGGCAGCTTTGAAGTGCCTCTGCACGATGACTATCCGCTTGTCTATGCTCAACTGAGTAAACCCCCGGATGAGGTAGGTAACGGAACTTTTTCCATAGCCCTTCTATACAGCGAAGATTGGTATCCGGTAAAGGCGTATTGGAGTGAAGCCCGTATGAAAGAATTAGAATCACATGGTATCAGCATTTTATATGGGCCATATGTAAAGGACCCTTATGAACCACTATATGAAGGAAATTATATTATGATCGAATATTCTCTGGCATTTAAAAATGTTTCCGTTGCCATATCTGCCAGAGAATATGATACCGGAACCTGGGATATAAACGGCCAGGAAGTAGGGTATGCTTATCAGGGCAAAGAAATAATTGATGCGTATCTGCCAATGGCTGAAGCCGGAATAATTGCAACTTACTTTCTATGTGACAAGTTTACCGAAGAAGATGCAAAAGAATTTACTGCATACCTGGTAAATGAGTTGTATTAAAAAAGATGGTATTATTAACACTTGTTCTCATTAGCAGCAGTTGACATAGGAAAAAATATGTTGTATTATACATACCGACGGTTGGTATGTCAGTAAAATTAATAACTAACAATGGAGGCCGCAATCATGCCTAATACAGTCAGAAGCGACAATAGAAAACTGGAATTTTTACAAACAGCTCTCGAACTATTCTATGAAAAAGGCTACGAAAATACGACTATTCAAGATATTATTGACCACTTGGGTGTCTCCAAGGGTGCCTTTTATCACTATTTCAAATCAAAGGAAGACGTTATTGTTGCAATTGCCAGGGGGTATACAGACAGGGCTGTAAACATAATGGAAACTATTATTAGCAGGCCTGATCTGTCAGCCGTCGATAAGTTAAACGAAATATTAAAATCCGTTAATGAGTTTAAGTTCAGGGAGAGGGAATGGCGGTCTAAATTTAGGGGTGCGATAAAAAACGAAGAAAACTTTAAGCTGCATAATAAAATGATTCACTTAATGAAGCAGGATGCTATTAGTTTATTCAGGGAACTTATCGATTCCGGGGTTGAAGAGGGTGCTATTGGAGACCCGGTAAATTCCCTGGAGATGGCCGACTTTTTCCTAAACACCATTTTTTCTCTGAATATGGCAGTAGATGAACTGGAAAACGGGTTATACGACAATAACAATAAACTAGATTTTCAGGAATTCGAAATACAGCTGGTAAATAAAGTTCGCTTTTATGAAGTTATGTTGGAGAGGGTTCTCCAGCTAAAAGTAGGGGCTATCGATATGCAAACCCCTTACATGATTAGGTTTAAGGGAAAGGAGTAAAAATTTTAGCCATTAACATACCTACGGTCGGTATGTTTGGCCAATAGAGCATGAAAGCTTGGCTAAGCCGATTAAAAGGAGTAGATAATAATGCAGGAGTATCAATTTGTGAAACTTCTCAAAGATCTTGGCAAAGAAGATTTGTCTTCAGCGGGTGGCAAGGGGGCAAACTTAGGAGAAATGATCAGGGCTGGGTTGCCTGTTCCGGAAGGCTTTGTAGTGTTGGTTGATGCTTACAGGAAGTTTGTAGAAGAAAACAAACTGGAAAAAGAAATTACAAACCTTCTCTCGGTAGCAGAAAACGGTGATACTGAGAATTTAAAAGATACAGCTGAAAAAGTTAAAGGATTGTTTGTAAAAGGCAAAATCCATGCAGAGATTTTAAAAGAGATAGATGGTCTATACTCCGGCATTGGAAAACCCCCGGTAGCGGTCCGTTCATCGGCCACCGCAGAAGACCTGCCGGGAGCTTCTTTTGCCGGCCAGTACAGCACTTTTTTAAACATTGAAGGAAAAGAAGAACTTCATGAAGCGATAAAGAAGTGCTGGGCATCGCTCTGGAATGAACGTGCTATATCGTACCGGGCCAAACAGAATATAGTGAGCGAAAACCTGGCCCACGGTGTGGTAGTTCAAAAGCTGATTACTTCAGAAAAATCGGGCATCCTCTTTACAGCAAATCCGGTCAACGGCAGAAGAGATCAACTCTCGCTCAGTTCTTCCTGGGGCCTGGGCGAAGCGGTTGTCAGCGGGGAGGTAGATCCCGACCAGTGGGTTATCGACAAGAATAGCGGAGAAATAGTAAGCGCATATATTGCCGAAAAGAAAGTGATGACCGTGAGAAAAGACGGCGGCACCGAGCTGGTCAGCGTGGAGCCTCGAAAACAGGAAGAGGTTACCCTGGATGAAGCAGAACGAAAAGAGCTCCTGGATATGGCCCTTAAAGTAGAGGAATATTTCAGATCCCCGCAGGATTTAGAGTGGGCCTTTGCTGAGGGCAAGTTTTATCTGGTCCAAACCAGGCCGATCACCGCTCTTTACCCCATGACTCAGCCTGAAGACACAGGTGATAAACTACATATCTATATGAATATGTCGCTCTATTCCGTGGGCACGCATGACCCATTTACGCCCCTGGCAGTAGATATATGGAAAAATACCTATAAAAATATTGGCAGGCGTATAAACAGAAAGTACTACCATGAACCGGTTTACTGGAGCAAGAGTGCCGGTGGCAGGTTGTTTCTCGATATAACGGAGTTTATCAAATTAAAGCAGTTTCAGGAAAAACTGGTTAATGACAAGAAGTTTAACAAGGATCCGGTGACGATAAAGCTGATCATGCAGCTGCTGGATAGAGACAAAGAAAAACTTCAGAAGCCGAAAACACCTTTATTAAAATCAATCTATAATATTATCACTAAAGTAAACCCCTGGTTTATCAGGTTTATCCTTGCTTCTCTGCCCAAGATTGCTTATGGAGTGCTCTTCCCCAATAAAGCGGTTAATAAAGCGTATCGATTTGGCAGCACTAAAATTGCGAAACTTGAAGAGGAGAGAAAGAAGCTTCAGACAAGTAAAGAAAAATTGGATTTTATTGAGCGTATCGGTCCCGAAAATATTTTATTTAATTCTTTTGAAATTCTTTTCTACGGGGCAGTTTCCTTAAGCTATGCTGACAAAGCCAGAAAAGTAATCAATAAGCATGGCCTTGACGCTTCGGAA
>PWYU01000006.1 GCA_003567725.1 Syntrophomonadaceae bacterium
AATGCTTTCCTCCTCAGAAAGCTAACTTATTGTGATAGTCTTTTTGCTTACCTTAAGACCTCGCTCAGGTGGCTGGTATCCTGCCGGCAAGCCCGCCTCGGGCCTCGTCTCGCCGGTAATTCTAAGCCTTCACTTAATGCTAACTTGTAACTACTGATATGAAAGTGCATGTTAACCCCCTTTTTGCAACGGTGGTTTTATGCTTTCCAATCTACCAGTTACTTTTTAGCACCCAGCCATCATCAGAAAACCAAAATGATACCGAGTAGGAGCCCCGGAGCACCCCTTAAAAAGCGCGGAGGAAAAGGCTCCTACCCCTAAACGACGATTGATCAGACTGATATACGGCGGGTTGGTTACCGCAGGATCTGGATCCGTCAGGAGCTGCCTCGGTCTCAGGACGTGACTTCAGGCTAAAAGCCCTTAGCACAGAGTAGTTACGCTAACTTTAGTATTTTGCGCAGATTTGCCGGGTTACTGTAAAACAGGCCGGCCTGTCATGCGCTTAACTGTAGTATTGTCAGTATTATCTGTTTGTTATTTAATAATAATTCTTATTATTGTTAATTGGATTGTACTGATCTGTTCTTAATCTGTCAAGAGAAAAAACAATCATTTTTCAGCAACCAGGTGACAGTTATAATATTAATTTTGCGCCGGCAGCTTCTAATAATTGCTGTTTTATTATCATTACAAGGCAATTTTACTAATCTTGACAACCTTAACAGGCTAGATTAAGATTAAGAATAACTATACAGCCTGTGCAGTAATGATACAGTAAAGCTTGTTAAAGAAAGCTAAACCGAGCATAAAGAGCAGGCAATTCTAACTAAATATGGCTGTCTTGGTACGATTTAATTATAGCTGTAACGATTTCCGGGATAAATTATTAAATCCCTCTGTTTAAAATGTTAACAGAGGGATTCAACAGTAATCTTAATCGGGAGGTATAATAATATGTGGCAGTTAATATCAGGCTTATTCTTTATTGCTATCTTTTTTTTCCTTTTCTTTATGCTCAAAAAAGGTTATGACTTTAAACAACAGGAGAAAAAGGAATCTGGAAGAAAAGATTAAGCTTTTTCATAATATAACTACCTTGTAACTACTAAGGTTATTGCCCTTGTTTAATGATAAGCGGCGCCATGGGAACGGTTCGAACGTCCCGAAGCGCAGCGTAGGCCGAAGGGAAAACGGTGGAACCGTCCCCTGTGGCTTAGCGGGCTATGTCTGAGTAGTTACACTGCCTCTATTGTTCAGGCAGTTCATTTTCAATATAGGTAGCTGCCTTTTCCAGCCTTTCAACAGTCTTTCTTCGCCCCAGTAAAACCATTATTTCGAAAAGTCCCGGACCGGCGGTGCGGCCGGTAATAGCCATGCGAGTGGGGTGAATAAGACGCCCCATTGAAATACCCAGTTCTTCGCTCAGGGAGCGATAAAGAGCCTCGATGGCCTCTTTATCATGTGTTTCAAGCGATTGTAATAGTTTTGCCGCCTTACGGATATAAGATGCAGCATTTTCTTTTTGAAAATGCTTTTTCATTCCTTTTTCTTCATAGTCAAAGCTGTCAAGAAAAAAGTAGTCTGAGATATCAGCCAGTTCTGCCAGGGTTTTTGCTCTTTCTCTAACTGCTGCAATTACCTGCTCTAAGTAATCATAATCCTGTTCTTTTAGCGGAGACTGAACCAAACCTTTCTTTTCAAAAAAAGGCAGAGCTGCTTCTGTCAGCTTATTGAGATTATAAGTACGAATATAGTGGCTATTCATCCAGCCTAGTTTGGTAACATCATAAACAGCGGCAGTTTTGGTAACTTTATTTAAATCGAATCTGTTTACCATTTCATCGAGGGTAAATATTTCTTCTTCCCCACCGGCCCCAGGAGACCAGCCCAGTAAGGCCATATAATTGACAAGTGCCTCAGGTAAATAACCTTCAGAATAAAATTCTTCAACTGAAGTTGCGCCGTGCCTTTTACTCAGCTTACTGCGATCAGGGGCAAGAATCATAGGGACGTGAGCAAATATCGGCAGATCGTAACCAAGGGCTTCAGCACAGAGCTGCTGCCTGGGGGTATTGGAAAGATGTTCTTCAGCTCTTATCACATGAGTTATACCCATCTGCAGGTCATCGATCATACTGGCAAAATTATAGGTTGGCAGGCCGTTTGATTTGATAATAATTAAGTCATCAATATATTTATTTTCAAAATCGACCTCCCCCCTGATGATATCTTTAACAACTGTTGTCCCTTCGTCCGGAGTGTGCAGTCTGATCACCGAAGATCTCCCCTCACTTCGATATGACTCTTCTTGATCTTCTGTCAGGTCTCGGCAGGTTCCCGGATAAAGGTAGGCTCTATTCTCTTTTTTGGCTTCAGAGCGGCCTTCCGTCAGTGTTTCAGTACTGCAATAACAGTGATAGGCTTTTTTTTCTTTTACCAGGCGTTCTGCTGCTTCTGTATAGTGACCAAGTCTTTTCGATTGATAAACCGGGCCTTCATCCCATGTAAGCCCCAGCCAGTGCATAGAGGAAATTAGTTTATCAATATAATCGGACCGTGAACGTTCCAGGTCGGTATCATCAATGCGCAGCACAAATTCACCGCCTGCTGCGGAGGCGAATAAATAATTAAAAAGAGCGGTTCTGGCACCACCTATGTGCAGCTCCCCTGTAGGGCTTGGCGCAAATCTTACTCTTACTGTGGGCATAATAAAATAACACCTCATTTCTTTTAAGAACAAGGCCCCTTTAAGGGGCCCTAAAAAGGAGAATCTATGCATAGCCTTAGAATGATTAACCTAGAATTGAAAGCAATATCCCGGCTGCAACGGCAGAGCCGATCACACCGGCCACATTGGGGCCCATGGCGTGCATTAGCAAGTAATTATTGGGGTTCTCTTTTTTACCTACAGCCTGCGATACCCTGGCGGCCATTGGAACAGCAGATACTCCGGCCGATCCGATTAACGGATTAATCTTCCCGCCGGTAATATAGTAGAGCAGTTTGCCCATGAGGACGCCTGTTGCGGTGCCAAAATCAAAAGCTCCCAGGCCGAGCAAGATGATTTTGATCGTCTCCGGAGTTAAAAAATATTCAGCAGAGGCTTTGGCGCCAACAGTTAGGCCCAGAAATATTACAACAATATTGTTCAATTCATTCTGAGCACCTTTGCTTAACCTTTCGGTTACGCCGGTTTCCCTGATCAAATTACCGAACATCAACATGCCAAGCAGTGGTAAAGCAGCTGGCAAAAGTAAACCGGTCAAGATTATAACAATAATGGGAAATAAGATTTTTTCCTTTTGGGATACCGGCCGCAGCTGCTCCATAATAACCTTGCGTTCATTAGGAGTAGTGAAAAGCTTCATAATCGGGGGCTGAATGATCGGTACCAGGGCCATATATGAATAAGCGGCAATAGCAATAGAGCCTAGTAATTCAGGCGCCAGCCGACTGGCAATAAAAATAGCAGTCGGGCCGTCTGCTCCTCCAATAATACCGATAGCACCGGCTTCAGGAGCGGTAAATCCCAAAAACATGGCTCCCACAAAGGTCAAAAAGATCCCGAATTGAGCGGCTGCACCGAGCAGAAGGGTTACCGGGTTTGCAATTAAGGGCCCAAAATCAGTCATAGCTCCCACACCAAGGAAAATAAGGGGAGGATAAATTCCAAGTTCCAGGCCGAGAGATAAATAATAGAACAGGCCGCCGACTTCTTCGGCCGTGCCGGGATTCATTAGGTCGCCAAGCGGTAAATTAACAATTAAAGCTCCAAAGCTGATGGGGACTAACAACAAGGGTTCGTATTTTTTTACAATTCCCAGGTAAAGCAGAACGCAGGCAATAACAATCATTATGATTTCGTTAATCTGCAGATTATAATATCCGGTACTTTTTAAAAAATCAACCAGTAATTCCGTCATTTTTGCTTAACCCCTTTCAAGTTCATCGGTAAGTCTATTGGACAATAATCGTTAGGAAAGTACAATTAAGGGGTCTCCACTGTTAACTGAGTCACCTTTCTTAACCTTTACTTCTGAGACGGTGCCCGGTTGTGAAGCGGTTAACTCGTTTTCCATTTTCATTGCTTCTAAAACCAGCAGCACGTCTCCGTCATCAACGGAATCTCCCACACTCACTTTTACTTCCAAAACAGAACCGGGCATTGGAGCTTTCAAGCTATAACCTCCACCTGATGCCGGAGCCGGTTTGGCTGCATCTTCCTGCTTAGTTGCAGCGACCTCTTTTTGTGGAGCCGGAGCAGGGCTCGGAGCAGCCGCCTGAATGCCTGGATTGGTTGATGGTTTAACAGCTTCCTTATTTGAATCTTCCGCTATTTCTTCCACTTGAACTGTATAAGTTTGATTGTCAACAGTTACCTTAAATGTTTTCACGTTATTTCTTCCTCCTAGTATTTTCTAGCTCTAAACTGCTTTCAAGCAGCTCTTTCCGGCCAATAAATTTCCAGCTGCTTCCTACCTTGCCACCGGTAGGCTGTACTGCTATGTTAATCGGTCCGGCAAAAGCATGGGCTTGTTCAGTTTGCATATATTGAAATACTGCCGCCTGGATGGCCGCAATTACACGCCTGTTTCCTTCTAAAGAATCGACCTGCTGAACAGGCTTTTTCTCACCAGCATCTTCAACTTCGGGAGAAGTAACTGAGGGGCGGTAAAAAATACGGTTAAACAATATTAGTAGTCCAAAGAGTCCAAAAAGGGTAACCAAAACCACTAAAAATCCTAGAACAAGGACTTGTAGTGCAAAGTCTAGATTTTCCATACGGCAAGTTTACCTCCATTCCTCCATTTAAACACATTCAATATTGTAGCACTTTCTCATCAGGATGTAAACGCGAAAAACACTTTCATGGCAATATTCAACCTGCGCTAATGCTTAAATTATAATTTGCTGCTGTCCTTGCATTAAAATTGGTTCTGATCCATAATTATGTCAGTATGATTAGAAAATAATTTCTGATTAGCAAAGTAAATTAAGGAGGCGAAACGCGTAAGCGAATTCTCATATGGCAAAAATACTGGTTATTTATTACAGCAAGAGCGGAAATACCCGAAAGATGGCGGAAGAGGTGGCTGAAGGAGCTAAAGAAGCCGGAGCCGAAGTGACCCTGGCCGATGTTAAAGACTGTGAACCAAAACAGCTCCTTGATTATGACGGCATCATTGCCGGATCACCAACTTACTACGGTATTATAGCAGGTGAACTAAAAGATTTTTTTGACCGCAGCGTTAAATATCACGGTAAGCTAACCGGCAAAGTGGGAGGCGCATTTTCAAGCGCCATGGCCTTAGGCGGGGGTAATGAAACTACAGTTATGAGTATTGTACAGATTATGCTGGTTCACGGTATGATCGTGCAGGGCAAAACCAAGAAAAACCATTATGGCGCTGTAGCCATCAATGCTCCTGATGCGGAAAGCAAAGAAGAATGCCGCCTCTTAGGGGAAAGAGTAGCCATATTGGCCGGCAAGCTATTTGACTAGTAGATTATAGCCCTCAAATACCGGCAGCTTTTTTTAGGTCATTTAAATATGAGCCGGATATCGCCAGATGCCTGGGATATCCGGTTGTATTTTCTCTATCGCCGTGAAAGTCAGATCCCCCAGTGATCAGCAGGCCATTCACCTGTGCTAAATGAAGATACAGTTTTTTTTGAGTGGCGCTGTGGTCGGGGTGAAAAACCTCAATACCTTGTAAACCAAGCGGAAGCAGCCTGTCTATAATCTTCTTGCCCATAATACCAGGATGAGCTATTACAATAATCGCACCCACTGAATATAGGAGCTGCATTGCTCTTTTTAAAGTCATTAAACGGCGGGGAACGTATGCTGCCCGATCGGGATTAAGATATAATTTAAAAACCTCATCCAAAGTATGAACATATTTTTTTTTAACCAGAATCCTGGCCAGGTGCAGCCGGCCTGGTGCGGATGGCCCGGCTTCAACCAGAACTTCATTTAGGTTGATTTCAAAACCCTGTTTTATAAGCTTATCCACAATCTTTTTCATCCGGCTGTGCCTTTCCTCCCGGATATCCTCAAGCTCGGCATGCAGCCTGTCCCTGTCCTGGGGATAGTAGCCGAGAATATGAATTTCCCTTTGATCTTCAAGAATAGTAATTTCCACACCTGGTACCAACTCCACTCCATATTTGCCTGCCGCTGCGATGCCTTCTGCCAATCCGGCGACTGAGTCGTGATCGGTTAGCCCGAGAGCAGCAATGCCGGCAGAACTGGCAATTTGTATCAATTCTACCGGGTTATATATACCGTCTGAAGCGGTACTATGGGTATGCAGGTCAATAAGATTTTGTTTAGTCATTTATAGATAGCGCGCTTCCTCTCCGGTGGTAAAGAACAAACCGTTTTTGAAAAGTTGTCTCTATCTTTCAACATTCCTGTTCTTAATGTTTTTACATCAACTCAGCCCTATTTAGCTATTTAGTTGCAGCTGCCTGCTGATGAAAACTATGTTCGCTTATCGTTTAGGCTGGAACAGCACAGGCAGTGTATTTATATGCTTTAAATAATTTTAACTGAAAATGGCCCAAAAAAACACCCTTTAGGAGTCGATAACAACTAAAGGGTGTGTGATGCAAGAATAAAGGTTGATTAGAGTGCTGCTTGCTTTACCGGGGTTCAACGATAAGCTTGATCGCTGTTCGTTCCTCTCCGTCGATCTCAATATCCGTAAAGGCCGGGATACAAATTAGATCAATTCCTCCTGGGGCTACAAACCCGCGAGCAATTGCTACCGCTTTTACAGCCTGATTAAGAGCTCCTGCTCCAATGGTCTGGACTTCTGCTCCCCCTCTTTCTCTAAGCACTCCTGCCAAAGCACCGGCTACTGAATTAGGATTAGATTTTGCTGAGACTTTTAATACTTCCATTTGTTTTAATCCTCCTTTGCGGATTTGATCATAATTTCTACTTACATTAACATATTCCTGCCTGAATTATAAGAATTATGTGAAATAATTTTTATGTTACTTCGAATAACCTTTTTATGGTGAGCGCTTCCCCATTGTCGTTGTTTATCTCAACTTCTACAGCATTAAAAACCTCTCTTCCTTTTGATATTTCCAGCTTATGGGGCAGCTGGGTTAAAAATCTTTTTAAGGGCCCTTCTCGATCAACCCCCAGGATAGAATCATAAAGCCCGACCATGCCTAAATCGGTTATATAAGCGGTTTTACCAGGCAAAATTCTTTCATCAGCAGTTTGCACATGACTATGTGTCCCCAGTACGGCACTGACTTTACCATTTAGATACCAGCCCATTGCCTGCTTTTCAGACGTTGCTTCCGCATGCATATCGACGATTATCACAGAAGCCTGATTTTTCAACTCTATTAAGGCTTTATCGACTGCTCGAAAAGGGCAATCGACAGTTTCCATGAAGATCCTTCCCATCAAATTAAGAACAGCAATTCTGATCCCCCTTCTTTCAACAACCGCCCATCCATGGCCGGGAGTTGTCTCCGGTGGATAATTTAATGGCCTGATTAGTGATCTTTCCCGGTCGATAAAACTGTAAACTTCTTTATTATCCCAGATATGATTACCGCCGGTTAATATATCTATTCCCATGTCTTTTAGCTCATAGAAAATTTTTTCTGTAATGCCTTTTCCTCCGGCAGCGTTTTCTCCATTAGCTATGATTAAATCATAATCATAAGCATTAATTAGTTTGGGAAGTATTTTTTCCAGGCACTTTCTTCCCGGCTTCCCCACCACATCACCGATGGCTAAAAAACGCATTAGATCCGCTCCATTATTGTCTGGTTTAACTTATTTTTCATTTATTGCGCCTTGAAAAGCTTAAACAATATAAACTTTCTCTATATATATTCTTTTATCAAAACCCAAATTCCTGCCAACTAGAGAAGAGTCCGGATAATATTTTTAATTATCCGGACTCTTCTCTAGTTTAGCTATCTAAATAGTTTTTATTTGGCGTAATCAACAGCTCTCGTTTCGCGAATTACAGTAACTTTAATCTGGCCTGGATATTCCAACTCAGATTCTACTTTTTTAACAATATCCCGGGCCACTTTAATCGATGAGTAATCATCAATACGATCCGGTTTAACCATAATTCTTATCTCTCTTCCGGCGTGTATAGCATAAGCTTTTTCCACACCGTCAAAGGAGTCGGCAATATTCTCCAGTTTCTCCAAGCGCTTAATGTATGATTCCAGAGTTTCACGTCTGGCTCCAGGACGGACAGCTGAAATTGCGTCTGCCGACTGAATCAAAACTGATTCCAAAGTATGAAAATCAGTATCTCCATGGTGGGCTTCAATAGCATTTATGGTCACCGGAGATTCTTTATATTTCTTGGCCAGATCGGCACCAATTTGCACATGAGATCCTTCTGTTTCATGATCAATGGCTTTACCTATATCGTGCAATAAACCGGCCCTTTTAGATATAGTTACGTCAAGCCCTAGTTCAGCAGCCATAATTCCAGCCAGATGCGAAACCTCAATTGAATGCTGCAGCACATTTTGACCGTAACTTGTCCGGTACCGGAGTTTGCCAAGCAGGGTTACCAGCTCGGGGTGCAAGCCATGCACTTTGGTTTCAAATGTGGCACGATCTCCCTCTTCTTTAATTTGAACATCAATCTCTTTCCTTGTTTTATCAACTATCTCTTCAATTCTAGCCGGATGGATGCGACCATCGCTAACCAGCTTTTCAAGAGCTATTTTAGCTACTTCCCGTCTGATTGGATCAAATCCAGAAATTATAACCGCTTCTGGAGTATCATCAATAATAAGATCTATGCCAGTTAGAGTTTCCAAAGCTCTAATATTTCGCCCTTCCCGTCCAATGATCCGTCCTTTCATCTCATCATTAGGTAATGAAACGACAGATACAGTTGACTCGGAAACATGGTCAGCAGCACATCTCTGGATAGCAAGGGTCACAATCTCTCTGGCTTTTTTCTCGCCTTCTTCTTTAGCCTGGTTTTCTATATCCCTGACCATCATCATCATTTCGTGGTCAATATCTTCCCTTACTCTTTGCATCAACAGCTCTTTAGCTTCGTCAGAGGTCATTCCGGAGATTTTTTCCAGTTCAGACAGCTGTTCTTGATGAAGCTGCTGCAGCCGTTCTTCAGTTTTCCGGTTTTCCTCTTCTTTATTTCTCAACCGTTCTTCTTTTTGTTCGACATTACTGATTTTACGATCCAGGCTTTCTTCTTTTTGCAGCAACCGGCGTTCCATTCGTTGTAGTTCAGAACGTCTTTCTTTGCTCTCTTTTTCCAGTTCAGCTTTTAACCGGTGGGATTCTTCTTTGGCTTCAAGCTCTTTTTCTCTTTTTAGGGAGTTAGCTTCATGGGTCGCTTCATCCATGATCCGCTTTGCTGCAGTTTCTGCAGAAGATATTTTAGATTCAGCAATCATTTTACGGATTAAATAACCACCTACCAGACCAACAAACAGGGCGGCAATAATTATCAAAATTGTTTCGGCCACATTAATCACCTCCATTTCTTTGATTGGGGTTAAATTGAATTTGTTACGCTTTTTGCATTTAAAATAATATAAGCTGTGTCCAGGACACAGCTTAAAGAGAAAGTCCAGAAAAAAGTACATTTTTACCCTTTTTCTGAAAATAATTATATGCGTTTTTATCTATCCGCAGTGCTTTATGCACCAAGGCTTTCTCTTAAAAGTTATGTTCTGAACTAAAAATAACAAGCGTTTCTTTATTCTCTAATATAATTTTAGCTTTAATAAAATATTATGTCAAGCAAAGTTCATTCAAAATCACTTGGATTACCCCTTTTTTCAAACAGAAACTCAATTTGTTCAGAAAAACCGGTATTAATAACCCTTATCTGCCCAAAATATTTTTTGGATGGACCACTTGTTCCGGTTATTTACTAAATAGTGAACAAGGAACTAGGTGCCGCTGTTTTACACGATCACTATGAGAAGTGTAGCGTAGTTTGTCTCCAGGAAATTTTTACAATTAATAATGGTATAAGCAAAATTACTGACCGTGATGCCTGCATAAAATGCAGTGCTTGCGCAAAAAATTGCCCTCGCGAAGCAATAAGTGTTCGCCAGGGAGCAAGCTGCGCTTATGCTGTATTGAACAGTTTTTTCAACAGGCCTCGATGAAAAAACGCTCACTTTATCATTTAATTTCAGACAAATAGGCATGCTCGTTTTATTTATTTGCCATTACCACGCCAGTTGCAGGTATCATATTCAACAAATTCCTGGTAACAGCAGTCGATGTTTTTATTATTATTTAAACCACTACTTTCACTTTTATCTGTCTCGTTCATAGATTTAACCTTTACATCCCAGTTACAGGTTCCATATTCAATATAATCCTGGTAACTGCAATTAATGTCATTATTATTCACTAGCATACTGCTTGCATCTTTGCCTTCCTCGTTCATAGCTTTAACCTTTACATCCCAGTTACAGGTTCCATATTCAATATAATCCTGGTAACTGCAATCAATATGTTTGTTATTCACAACATCGTGTTGCTGCCCTTTCCTGTTCACCAGCTTAGTGATTTTACCTGTAGCTTCTTCCACATAGTTTAACAAGCTCATCATCGGTAATACCTCCTAAAAACAGATGTTTTGCAAGCAATCTAAGCTTGGTTACCTTTCACTAAACATGATATAAAACTAATAGAATTACTTGCAATTAAATAATACAACAGGAGCTTAACGATGTCAAGCAATTTTGAAAAGTTATAATTTTCACTTTCAACTTTCACTCACCGGGACTTAAAGTAAAGCCATGACAGGTTTGTTTCGCAGCAGAGTAACATGGAATCATAAGCCTGACCGGGCAGTAGTTTAACACCTGTTCTCAGATTACCTGTCGCACAAAAAAAAACTGCAATGGTAATTTACATAATTATGCTATTGGACTTTTTTGGGTGTTAAATGATGGGTGGGAGAAAAACCGGTTTAAAATAGTTCTAAATGAGCAGTTCAAGCATATTTTTGCAGAAGTTTTTACGGAAGCAGCTTGATTGCTTCCGCATATTTTAAAAATAACGTTATTAATATAGGGGGTTTCGGGTTTGCAAAGCTTATAATCTTTCAATTTGACATAACTTGCCATATGAATAACTGCCTTGTAAAGCAATTAGATTATTTTATCGATAAAAACAGCCATCTCTTCAAAGCTGAAAACCCCTGCTTCATTTGCAACCACAGTACCGTCAGAATTTACAAAGAAAAACATAGGTATGTATGGAACATCATAGCCTTCCGCATTTAGCAGTTCAAAAGTTTCATCAACATCAAAATCGGCTACAATAAATTCAACGTCATCTTTATAATGATCTTTTAGAGCCATGAACACGGGCTCCATCATGACACAGGCACTTCAGGTGTTGGAATAGAACTTAAGCACTATTGGAATCCCATTAACACGAGTCCGATTGAAATCCTGAAAGGGATTTGCAGTGGAACTGAATTCTTCTGGTTTGGCCAAATCGCTATCATCAGTAGCTTCAATTTTTTCAACACCATTGCTTAGATCCTCTTCACCATTATCTTCAGTAACTTCGGTCTCAGGTTCCTGGTTGTAATCATCATCGTTACCGTTACCTATTTTATCCTGCATTTCTTCAGTTAGTGCTTCTCCGTTAACAGAAAGATCTTCTTCAGAACATGCAGTTATAATTAATCCAAAACAGATTATAATAACATGTGCTATCCACATTCTTTTGCGGGTCATAAAAATCCCTCCCAAACAAACTGTTATTACATTTTAATTTAATATAGTACAGTAAGTCAAGAGAAATAATTACAATGCTATCATTAAACAAGGGCACTAGGCTGAGTAGTTATGATCATTCTATAAAATTGCAATTTTTAAGCGCTTTCATGATTAGATCATCCTGAAAACCGCGTCGTTGCAGAAAATTGGCTTCCCGCCTGAACCTCCGCTGTTTTTTTTCCTCGGGTTCGCTGGTTATATAAAAACCGGTATTTTTTGAACTGCGCCGCCTTAAAAGTGCTTTTATCCGCTCTAAGTCTTCTTCAGGATCAAAAAAATCTGAAATTATTTGCTCAATAATCCGTTCACTAATACCTTTCAAATATAGTTCATAACGAACTTTTTTAATACCGTAACCCCGCGCTTTTTGTGTTTCTATATAGTCGACGGCAAACTTTTCGTCATTTATATAACCAAATTTTTCCATTTCTTTTATTATGCGCCGGGCCAGCTTTTCAGAAAAACCTTTCTTTTCCAGGTAGTCTGCCAGTTCTTTTTTGCTGCGGGCCCGGTAAGATAACAACCTCAGAACCATATTACGCGCCTTTTTTAATGCTTCTTCTTCGTCCAACCGGCTTCAACTCCGTTATGACGACTTATTTTGATTCCGCTCGGACTTTTCTGCCGCTTCCGTTTTTTCTCCGTCTATGCTTTGATCATCTGTTTTGTCTTTTGATGAAACTAAACCAGGCAAACCGGCCAGTTCGCGGACTTTTTGTTCTACTTCCTGTTTGATTTGAGGGTTTTCGATTAAATAATCTCTAACTTTTTCCCGGCCCTGGCCCAATCTTTCTTCACCATAGGAATACCAGGCTCCACTTTTTTTAATCACTTCATGAAATAACCCTAGATCAATGAGCGACCCTTCTGCAGAAATTCCTTTTCCATAAATAATATCAAATTCTGCTACCTTAAAAGGTGGAGCAACCTTATTCTTGACCACTTTTACCTTGGTCCGGTTACCGATGACTTGATCCGTACCCAGCTTTAGCGATTCAATTCTTCTAACTTCCATCCTGACCGATGAATAAAACTTTAAAGCCCTGCCACCGGGTGTAACCTCAGGATTACCAAACATCACTCCTACTTTTTCTCTAATCTGGTTAATAAATACAGCGCTTGTTTTTGACTTGCTGATCACTCCTGAGAGCTTACGCAGTGCCTGTGACATTAGCCTTGCCTGGAGGCCAACATGGGAATCACCCATTTCCCCTTCAATTTCAGCCCTGGGGACCAGGGCGGCAACTGAGTCAATCACAAGGACATCAATAGCTCCACTGCGAACAAGGGCTTCAGCGATTTCCAAAGCCTGCTCACCGGTATCAGGTTGTGAAACCAGCAATTCATCCAGGTTAACGCCAAGGTTAGTGGCATAGTGCGGATCTAAGGCGTGTTCGGCATCAATAAAAGCTGCAAAACCGCCGCGTTTTTGAGCTTCGGCAATAATGTGTAAAGCTACAGTGGTTTTACCGGAAGACTCCGGCCCATATATTTCGATTACCCTACCTCTGGGCACTCCTCCCACCCCAAGCGCTGCATCTATCGCCAGGCACCCGGTGGGAATAACAGAAACCTCTGCCATGGCATCCTGGCCTAACCTCATAATCGAACCTTTACCAAATTGTTTTTCTATCTGTAACAGGGCTGATTCTAAAGCTTTTTCTTTTTCCAATTTATATTATCCTCCTTAACTGGTCTTTTCCTTTTGCATTTAATTCTGTCTAAAGTTCGCTTTTCCTGCCGCGCCTTTCGTAAAAAGATATAATAATTATAGTCAATAAGACTTAATTCTATAAAAACTAATCTTGAACAATTACTTTAAAGGTTTTAACTGCAGCCAGTTTTAGCAGCTCAAGTCCAATAAAAACGAAAAATATTTAAAAAAATTTTAACGGGCCGTCAATTGTCTTATGACAAAAAAATGGCTTTATGGCGGACAGTATAAATCGCCCCCCGGGGAGTCAATTCGCTTTCATATAAAAGCACCTTATTAATCCGGCATGATGTTGTTTTAAAAGTCCTTTCTTCATCTATAAAACGCCTGATCTGCCCTTCTTGAAGTGAACCGCGAGCCCGGCCTATGGTAAGGTGGGGTGTAAATTTTCTTTTTTCCGGGGCAAAACCGCTAAAAGACATGGAGCGCTCTATTTCAGCAGCCAGGGAGCTTACTGTTTCTGAACCTGCTGTAAGCCCCACCCAGAAAACCCGCGCCTTTTTCGGTGAGGGAAATACCCCGGTTTTACCATAAGCAATTTCAAAGCTTTTAATAGTGGAACTGACATTATCCAGGGCTTGCTTTATTGATGCAATCCTTTCTTCTTCGGTTTCCCCCAGAAACTTTAATGTTAAATGATGCCCTTCAGGTTTGACCCACCGGACTCCCTCCAGGTAAGCTTTGATTTTTTCCTGTAAAGCATTAATTTCTTTCTTCTGTTCTTCTGACAGCTCAAGGGCAATAAATAACCTGGCCAAGGCAAATAATCCCTCCAATAGACAAACAAAGCTAAAATAAACTGTTATTACTGCAATATGATTATCCAGCTGAAATTAATTCTTTCCTAATCATATCTAATGCTACCTGAGCGGTTCTCTCTTTTACTGCCAGGCGTCCCCCGCCCAGGTTTAGTTTTTGGCAAATACATTTTTGAGCAGTAGCCAGGGCAATATATACCAGCCCAACCGGTTTGCCGGCAGTACCGCCGTCGGGCCCGGCTATACCGGTGATTCCCACTGCCAGGTCGGTGTTGAAATTATATCTGGCGCCTTTAGCCATTGCCTTAGCCACTGCTTCACTTACCTGGCCTTCTTGCTCCATCAGCTTTATATCCACCCCGAGGCATTTGCTTTTAAGGGCGCCACTGTAAGCATTAATTCCTCCCTGGTAAAAAATAGAGCTGCCCGCTACATCAGTAATCATGCTCGACAAAAGGCCCCCTGTGCAGGATTCCCCCAGGGAGAGAGTTAATTTTTTATAGGTGAGCAATTCGGCCACTTTTCCAGCCAGGGTATCATCATCACTGCCGTAGATATGGTCGCCCAGCAGGTTTTTAAGCCTGGTTTCGGCCTTTTCTATTTCCTGCGCCGCCTCTTCAGGCGAGCCTCTGCCTTTAAGCTGTAAATGGACTTCATACCCCCTGGCGACGTAAGAAAGCGGCGGTAAATCCCATTTACCCAGGCTTTTGATTTTATTTTCAAGGGTTGATTCGCCAATACCACAGCACTTCAAGGTCTTTAATCTATTTAGATTATCTTTATTAAACTCCTTTACAGCCGGTAGGACCAAACCATCAAACATGGGGACCAGTTCATTGGGTGGCCCTGGAAGCATAATGATTAATTGTCCTTTCTGTCTAATTAAACTGCCGGGAGCAGTCCCGGCTTTATTTTCAAGAAGTTCAGCTCCTGCGATAACCATAGCCTGTTTGCGATTATTTTCAGGCATTTTCATTCCGCGCTGATTAAAAAAAAGCTCTATTCTATTTAGCCAGTCACAGTTAAGATCCATGGAGCAGTTTAAAGCAGACGCAACCGCTTCACGCGTTAAATCATCATCGGTAGGGCCAAGTCCTCCGGTAAAAATAATAACGTTACTATTTTTAAGGGCCCGGTTAAAAGCTTCTCTAATCGCGCTCATGTCGTCTGCCACCACTACTGATTCACGAACTTCGATTCCGGCTGACCAAAGCCGCCGGGCTAAAAATCCGGCGTTACTGTTCTCTATCAGACCTGTTAGCAGCTCGTTGCCTATACAGATCAAATCAGCTCGCACCTGCATTACCTCCTATCAAAATAGTTTTACCGGGGCATACTGTCAACCGGGGCCGGGCGGAGGGCCATCAGGTTATAAGGGCCGGCCGCTGTTATGAAAGCAGAAACCCAGGAACCCGGCTTTAAAACTTTTGAAGCGGGGAAAAAAACCAAACCGTCAACTTCCGGCGCCTGGTATTCTGTGCGACCATAATACCAGGCGCCGTCACCAGAAATCTTTCCTTCAACTAAAATAGGGAGCCTTTGACCGAGATATTTTTTATTATTGGCCCGGGACATTTTCTTTTGCCTCATCATTAATGTTTTATAGCGTTTTTGGGCAATCCGTGCGGGAACCTTTTGATCATAACCTCCGGCCGGAGTCTTCTCCTGGCTGGAATAGATGAAAGCACCGAGATTTTCAAATTTTTGCTTTTCTATAAAATTGAGCAAGTCTTTAAAATGGTAACCTTTTTCACCGGGGAACCCGACCATTACAGTGGTTCGTACAGCCAGGCTTGGAATCTGGCGGCGCAGTTTTCTAAACAGATTTTCCAGATCCTGTTGCCTGTATGATCTGCCCATCTTTATAAGAACTTCATCACTGCAGTGCTGAATGGGAATATCCAGGTATTTGCAGATCCGGTTTTCCTCTCTTATCAGCTCAATCAAACCATCGTTAATCCTGGAAGGGTACGTATACATGATCCTGATCCTGAAATTACCCGGTATGCTTAATATCTCTTCTAGTAAACCGGTTAAGTCAGGCCAATCAGTTTGATCAAGCCCGTAAGCGGTAGTATCCTGGGCTATTAAGTTTATTTCTTTCGCTCCTCCGGCTACAAGCTCTTCTACCTCGCGTTTTATATCTTCCGGCGCCCTGCTCCGGTACGGGCCCCTGATTGCAGGGATCATACAGTAGTGGCAGCGATTATTACAACCATCAGCAATTTTCACGTTGGCGTTGTAGACAGGCGTGGTCAGAATTCTTGAAGCTATAGATTGATACTCCTCAGAAGGGCGATGTTTAATAAGCGCTCGTTTCCCCTCAAAAAGCTTATCCATAAATTGATCCAGCTGACGGTAACTGTGAACGCCAATTGCACCGTCCAGTTCCGGGATCTTTTTTAACAATGTTTTACCAAAAACCTCTACCAGGCAGCCTGCGGCAATAATTTTAGTCTTGTTTGAGCCCAAAGATGAAGCAGTTTCTAAAATAGTGTTAATAGACTCCTGCTGGGCCTCTTCAATAAAAGCGCAGGTATTGATAAAAACAGCATCGGCTGAAGGGTAATGATCAGTTAAAATATATCCTCTACCGGACAGGTATCCCAGGATCTCTTCAGTATCCACTCTATTTTTAGCGCATCCCAGCGAAATGGCCGCTACTTTTAAACCTGCGGTTTGCCTGTCCTTTTTATCAGTTCTGTAATTGTTAATCCTTTTCCCTGCTTTCTAATATATTGTATTTATTCTTTATCCGGCCTGGTTTCTTCGCATATTTTAGCAGCCTGCTCAGGAGTAACCAGGATTTCCCTTGGTTTGCTGCCTTCAAATTGTCCGACCACACCTTTTCTTTCCAGGTCATCAATCAAGCGGGCTGCCCTGGTATAGCCAATCCTGAAGCGCCTTTGCAGGAGTGATATTGAGGCCTGGCCAGTCCTGACCACCAGATCCACAGCTTCGGCAAATAAAGCATCGGATTCTTCTTCTTCCTTTTCTTCTGAAGTTTCAAGAAAGGCGCTGCTTTCTTCCTGTTCCACCAGGCCCTGCTCTTTAATAAAATCGGTAACTTTTTTAACTTCATCATCACTGATAAAAGCGCCCTGAACCCGAAATGGCTTAACCGCTCCAACGGGGTAAAAAAGCATGTCTCCTCGGCCAAGCAGCTTTTCCGCACCGCTCATGTCTAAAATCGTGCGTGAATCAAATTGGGAGGAAACGGTAAAAGCAATTCGGGAAGTAATGTTGGCTTTAATAATTCCTGTCAAGACATCAACTGAAGGCCTCTGGGTAGCCACAACCAGGTGAATACCCGCTGCCCTGGACATTTGAGCCAGGCGGGCAATAGCATCTTCCACTTCTCCGGGTGATACATGCATCAAATCAGCCAGTTCATCAATAATAACCACGATATAGGGCAAATTTTCCAGATCACTGTCTTTAGCTGCCAGCTGGTTGTAGGTATTAATATCTCGTGCTTCCAGGCGGGCAAACAATTCATACCGCCGGCTCATTTCACGAACCATGTTTCTCAAAGCCAGTGAAGCTTTACGTGGATCGGTTATAACCGGCATTAACAGGTGTGGAATGCCATTATAGGTGCTTAGTTCAACAACTTTAGGGTCTATCATCATAAAGCGCAGTCTTTCAGGATGGGCTTTATATAGGATACTGGTAATAAGCGTATTTAAGCAGACGCTCTTTCCGGCCCCGGTAGCCCCGGCAATTAAAAGGTGGGGCATTTTGGCCAGATCGGCAATTACTGGCACACCGGTAATATCTTTACCCAGGCCAATAGTCAGGGGAGAATAATTACCGCTGAAGCTGTTTTCTTCAATTACCTCCCGTAAATGGACCAGGGAAATAACATTGTTTGGAACTTCTATCCCCAGGGCTGCTTTCCCGGGAATGGGAGCTTCAATTCTTACCAGGGGCGCAGCCAGGTTTAAAGCCAGGTCGTCTGACAAACCGATGATTTTACTGACCTTTACTCCAGCTTCCGGTTGAACTTCAAAGCGGGTCACCGTTGGC